>JBAQGU010000604.1:0-3177 GCA_049287975.1 Roseiarcus sp. | reverse complement strand
GCCCAAAGCCGGTCTCGGCCATGAGCTCCTGCGCCTTCGCCCAGGCGCGCTCGGCCGCGGCGACATCGCGGGCGCGATCCTGCGTCTCCCAGGTAAAACCTTCGCCCATGGTGCGCCAGACCATCTGGTCGGCGAAGCGCGCGAACGCGGTGCGCTCGCCGGTTTCCCAGGCGCCCTTGATGAATTGCACGACCCCGACCCGCCAGCCGCGCCCGAGCGCGCGCAGCGCGAGGCCGAAGGCGGCGGTCGACTTGCCCTTGCCGGGGCCGGTGTGGACGATCAGCAGCCCCTTGGCGATGACGGTTTTGGCCGCCACCTCCGCGTCCTGCGCGGCCTTGCGCTTGATCATCTTGGCCTTGTGGCGCTCGGGGTCGTCGGTCATGGCGCGAAGGGCTAGCAGGTTTGAGCGAGCGGGGGGAGGGGCGGGAAGGCCGCTGCGGAGCAACCGTGTGAACGAGCCTTACGCGATCGAGCCGCCCTCGCGGGCTTCCGAGGGCGCCTTCACATCACCGGCGAGATTATTTCCACGTTTTGTGACTTTTCAAGGCTTTGCAGGCAGGAAAAGTTTCCCTCCCCGTTTCCCGGCGCGCCGCTCTCGAGTGGCGCAGCGCTGGACCGGAGGGGTTCGACGAGGCCGCTCCGATTGGGTTGGCGCCGCCCGCGCAAAGCTGTGGCTTCGGTCGATTTCGCCCATCAGACCGGCCGTCGGCCCGATCAACGCGGAGCGTCTTGCTTCAATCGACAGGCGGCCACCATCGCTTCGGCAAGCCGCGCGATCGGCGCCGGGATGCAGCCGGCCGGCGGTCGTCGGTTCGTCGGCGGGAGTCCGCGCCGAACCGGCGGTCTCGAAGTGCATGTTCATGGGTCGCGAGCTCGGGACGAAGAGGGACGAAAAAGCACCGTAACATGAATCGCCTTTTGCAGAAAGAAAAGGATCGCAATTCTGAAAAAGACACACGATATCAAAGCTGTTGCAAAAGAAGGGCAGCCCTTCACTTCGCGGCCTTGTCGCCTGACGACACGTTGTAATTCCGGAGAAACTCGACGCGGAGACGGATAGACGACTTTGTGAAAAGCCTCGGGACCGCGGTAGCATTCCCCGCCTACCGAGCCTCCCCGGTTGCGTCGGGAAAGTCCCGCGTTTAGGGTTCCTCGATAGAACGACCACAGCCGACAATCGAAGCGAGGACGCGTCATGGGGTCGAATTGCGTGCTGTTTGTGGCCGCGGCGGCGGGGATTCTGAGCGTCGCGTCGCCCGCCGCTCGGGCGGATGGCTGGATCGGAAGCTGGGGGGCGAGCGACGTCTTTCCCGTCGGTTCGGACGTCAACTACCAGACGTTGCGTCAGTTCGTTCGGCTGAGCGCGGGCGGGAAGCGGGTGCGGGTACGCTTCTCCAACGCCACCGGCCAGTATCAACTCGTCATCGGCGCGGCCCACCTGGCAAAACCGGCCCCAGGCGGGGAGGCCGGGGCGATAGATCCCGCGACCGGTCACGCCCTGACCTTCGGAGGCGCAGGGGCAGTGACTGTGGCGCCCGGCGCCGAGGTGGTGTCCGATCCGGTCGACATAGACCTGCCGCCGCTATCGACCCTGGCGATCAGCACGTTTGTCCCGCGCTGGACCGGACCGGCCGTCATCCATCTCGATGGGGTCGCCACCACCTATATCTCGAACGACGCGGACTCTACCGCAGCCGCCACCCTGCCGTCGCCGCACACTTCGACTTCGCGGTTCTTCGTCGACGAGGTGGACGTCGAGGCGGCTGGTCAGCCGGGGACCGTTGTCACTCTCGGGGACTCGATCACCGACGGCTACCGTTCGCAGGTTGACGCCAACCACCGCTGGCCGGACCGGTTGGCGGAACGTCTGGCGGCCCGGTCGGGCGCGGCGCCCGTCGGCGTCGTAAACGCTGGCGTCAGCGGCAATCGCATCCTGCACGATCATCCGGAGGACCTCTTCGGTCCCAGCGCTCTGGCGCGGCTGGATCGCGACGTGCTCTCGACCCCTGGACTGAGGTGGGTCGTGCTGATGGAGGGGATCAACGACATTGGCCATTCCACCGCCGCAGGGCTTCCCGAACAGGACGTGACGGCGGAACAGATCATCGCCGGGATGAAGCAGATCGTCGCGCGCGTGCATGCCCATGGCGCCAAAATCTACGGCACCACGCTCACGCCTTATGAGGGCACAGTGTTCCACGGCTACTATCAGCCGGCGGGAGAGGCGAAGCGCGAAGCGGTGAACGCCTGGATCCGGCATGGCGATTTCGACGCCGTGATCGACTTCGACGCGGCGGTCCGCGATCCCGACCATCCGACGCGGATTCGCGCCGACTACGACGTGGGCGATCACCTGCATCCGAACGACGCCGGCTATCGCGCGATGGGTGACGCGGTCGACTTGAAATTGTTTGATTGAGTGGCGTGATTTGGCGCCGACTGAGAAGGGCGCGTCGCAAGCGGGACCGACGACGATCGCGAGCGCCGCGCGTGAAGCCGCCCATCGCCGCTACGTGAAAACCGCCACTCGAAAGGGTCTGAGTCGCTGCCTGCAAAACTCGAGAATTTTGAGAGGAACGCAAAGCCTCGTTAGAGCGCGCGCATAATTGACAACGCCGGAGCGCCCTCTATAACTCTACCCCGCATCGTTTACGAGGATGGAAGCCGGCGAAACTCCGGCACGGTCGCGCCACTGTGAGCGGCTCGCGCAATGAGGCGTCGAGTTGCAAGTCAGACCCCCTCGTAATCAGCACATCTCAAACGGGACGCGAAATCCCAAGGAGCTTCTGTGATGGCCACAGCGACACTAGCGCCGACAGCCCAGCCCGCAGCCATACCCGTCCGCGAGGCCCTTCCGTGGGTCATCTTCGCCGGCCTCATTCTCTTGCTCGCGATCTACTTCGTCGGAGCGGAGGAAGGCGCGACCTCGATCATCAAAGGCATGTATGTGCACGAATTCGTGCACGACGGGCGCCACCTTCTGGGTTTCCCCTGCCACTGACGCCGGTCAGCAGTCCAGCCGACACGCCGTCATCGTTGGAAACAAAAGCGGATCCATCGGCGGGGTCGCCCACCGCCCGGTCGTGACTCTGCGTTTCGTCTCGAGGAAATTCTCATGGTCGGAAACATGCTCATGCGCGGGATGCTGATCGGCATTCTCGCGGGAATATTGTCGTT
>JBAQGU010000603.1:0-2560 GCA_049287975.1 Roseiarcus sp. | reverse complement strand
CAAGAGATCGAGGCCCGGGAACGGGCCGAAAAAAAGCGCCGTGCCCTATTGACAAAAAAGCCCCCATACGAGCCCGGCCATGACGGAAAATGGCATGGAGCAGGACCTTACCAGTTTGTTTCTCGTTAGCGCAGCGAAGCAATCCAGCCCACCGCCGCCCGCCTGCCGATTGCGCCGCGCCTCGCGCGCTGAGACCATGATTACACTTCCGGTCCTGCAAACGCGTCGACGGGCTATCTCGTGGGGGCATGGGTTGCTTCGCTGCGCTCGCAATGACGGATAGGGCGCTTATTTCCTGACAGGCCCTACGTCGCCTCGCTGGCTCCCTGATTTCCGCGAGCCGCCTCCGACCAATCCGGCGCGTTCAACCTTCGCTTTCCGTCCGTCGTCAACGCGACGCCCGGCTGCGAAAGCGCCTCCTTGTCCCAGAGCTGGCAGGTGACCTGTTTGTGCTTCTGATCCAGCCCTTCGCAATAATTGGTGAATTCGCAGGTCCGCACAGTGGCGCCGAGGCCGAGCGATGTTTTCAGGAACCAGTCGGGATCGGCGAGCGACTGCCGCGCGGCGCCGACGATGTCGCATACGCCGCGCGCCAGCATGTCCTCGGCCATTTCGAAATTGTGCACGCCGCCCGTGCAGACGACAGGCGTCTCGAGCCCGGCGGCGCGGACGGCGTCGCGTATCGCCTTGGTGGCGTCGGCGTTGCGCCCGAACGGACCGCGCTGGTCCGAGATATATTGCGGCATGCATTCGTAGCCGCTGGGGCCGGTGTAGGGGTAGGCGGCGGTATCCACGCCCGGCTGTTTAGCGTCGTCGAACTTGCCGCCGCGCGAGGTCGAGAGGAAATCCATCCCCGCGCTTGCAAAGGCCTCGGCGAAGAAGCGGGCGTCCTCGACCGTGCCGCCGTCCTCGATGCATTCCTCCGCGAGAAACCGGCAGCCGACGACGAATTTCTCGCCGACCCTGGCGCGCACGCGGGCGAACACCTCGAGCGGCAGGCGCACGCGAGCTGCGGGTGCGCCGCCCCAGCCGTCGTCGCGGGTATTCGACCGAGAGAGAAACGACGCCATCGTGTAGGCGTGCGCATAGTGCAGCTCGACGCCGTCGAAGCCGGCCGTTTCCGCCCGCGTCGCCGCCTCCGCGAAGAGATCCGGCAACGCCCGCGGCAGATCGCGGATATGCGGGAGATCCAGATCGGTCACCCGCTCGCGATAGCCGAACCGCAGCGACTCCATTTCGCGGGCAGTCAAGACATTGGCCAGGGCCGCTTCGTCGAACGCAGCCAGGCGGGCGCGCACTTCGTCCTCCGGCCAGTCGGCGGCGTCCAGCGCCCGCCGATGGCTCTCGGTGATGCGCAAGAAGCGCGCGAAGTATTTGCTCGGCTGCGGTCTCCGGCGGATGGCGAGAAAGTCGATCAGCTGGATGAAGAGCCGGGTATGGCCGCCGCTCGCCGCGCGGACCGCGCTCGTGAGCCGGCGCAAACCCTCGACGTAACGGTCGTGGCCGATCCGCAACAGCGGTCCGCTCGGCACGTCGCGAATGCCTGTCGCCTCCACGACGATCGCGCCGGGCCGGCCGCGCGCGAAGCGCTCGTACCAGGAGACGACGGCGTCGTTGACGAAGCCGTCCTCGGTCGCGCGCCAGGGCACCATCGCGGGAACCCAGGTCCGTTGCGGCAAGACACAATCGCGGATCGCTATCGGCGAAAACAGCCGGGAAGCCGAGGCTTCGCTCGAGCTGGGTACGCGGCCCCGGCTCGACGAAAAGCGAATGCGCTGCGGGGGACGCCACATGAACCGGGAGTGCCTTTCTCGCTAGGGGCGCCAACCGTCATCGCGCGGCGCGGCGAGAAAGCAACCCGGGCGTCTTCCAGCCAAGCCCCGGCGGCGCGCGGTGGATCGCGGCTGCAATTTCAGTTCTGCATCGAGCGACTTCAAAGCATTAGGCGCCTTTTTCTGCAATAGAGCGTTCCTGCGGCTCGTCAGTCGGAGTCGCGCATGGTCAGCCGCGCGCCCGTGTACCATATCTTGTGGGTTCGAGGCTTCCCAGACCATACCATTCTCGGGCGCGGATTCAATCTTTTCAAACCGTTGCGGCGCCATTTCCGGGCCACTCCGTTTCGCCGTCGAGGCCCTTCGCGCCGCACCGACATTCGGAAGACAGGGCGCTTCGCGATGACGGCGAAGAATTTCCGCGTTGTCAGATTTTTCAAGGCTTTGCAGCAGAGAAAATTTCCGCCTCGATTCGCGCCCCCGCGACTTCGGCGGCGAAGGGGCGACGTGAGCGGCAATTTCGCATATCACCGCGGAGCGAAACAATCCGCGATTTCGCTGCCTCCACGTGGAAGTCAGGGTTTCCCGGCTCGCGCTACGAGCGCATCGAGGGACGGTCTCGTAGACAGCTGGATTGCTCTCTACGCTAACGAGAAACAAAAAGCTATCATATTGATTATACTGAATAAATTGACAACGGAAGGTATAGCGTGTCGGAGTCGAAAATGTGGCACAACTCAGCACGAGTTTCATTCACGGGGCTCGGCCGAAGGCCGGTGCCGAACTAA
>JBAQGU010000602.1:0-1627 GCA_049287975.1 Roseiarcus sp. | reverse complement strand
TAACGATCTCGGGAGAAACGAATGGCCAGCCTCGTCGTGATGTATAAGACGCCGACGGACTCGAAAGCGTTCGATAAACACTATTCCGAGACGCACATTTCAATCGCGAAGCGGATCCCAGGGTTGCGAAAATATGAAATCAGCCAGGGTCCGGTGATCACGCCCGGCGGTCCTTCGGGCTACCATATGGTTGCGACCTTGCGGTTCAACGACATGGCCGCGATCCAGCAGGCCTTCGCGAGCGCGGAAGGGCAGGCCGCCGTCGCCGACGTGCAGAACTTCGCGACCGGCGGCGTCGACATATTCATGTTCGACGAGCGCGAGGCGTGAGCCGCGGGCCCCCCCTCAAACCTCGAACACTCCCGCGCCGTACCCCGCCTCGATCGGTATTCGCATCGTGTAGCCGCTTTCGGTCTTCACCGCGACGGGCTCGACGGTGACGATGCGGCGGATGCGGGCGGCGGCCATGGCCGAAGCGGCGTTGGGGCTCTGGGCGAGCATTTGCAGGTTTAGCCGGGTCGCGAACACGAGCGTGTATTTTTCGGCGTCGGCCTCCGCAAGCGCGCGCGCTGGATTTATCCAGACCGAGTCGACCGATTCCAAGCCGTCGTGGATCGCGATCTGATCGCTCGGCGCCGCGGCGATGTAGAAATGCGTATCGAAGCGTTTGGGCAGGATCGGCGGCGTGATCCAATGGGCGAACGGAGTCAACGCGTCCAGCGCCAGTTCGAGGTTTTCGGCGATGATGAACTCGCCGAAAGCGCGCCCCCGCGACTGCGCGCCGATACGTACGTCCAGCCCCTCCTCTGATCCGCGGGGCCGCGCGAGCAGCACGCCGCATTCCTCGAATGTCTCGCGCACCGCTGCGACCCGCGAGGCGCGATTCCGCTCGTCCAGGCCGGTCGCGGGACCGCAAAGTGTGGGATCAGCGGCGATCGCGTAATCGCCGGCGTCGACGCTCCCGCCGGGAAACACCAGCGCGCCGGAGGCGAAGTCGATCTTGTGGTGGCGCACGACCATGAAGACCTCCAATCCCATCATGCCGTCGCGCACGAGCAGGACGGTCGCGGCGGGGCGGACGGGAATGGGTTCGGTCATAGTGTCGATCCTCGGTACGGCAAGGCGTTAGCGCCCGCAGCCTTCCGCCCCAGGGCCGTCAATGGGCCTCGAGTCGGCGCGTCGATCCTGCCACGGATTGAGCAGCGCCGCAGCGCCGACGTGGAGTCGGCACGATTTCCTTTGTTCCACAGGCCGAGGCTCGACATCCAGCCGCCGCGGAGGGGACTTGGGACAGAGTCAAGTAATACTGCAATATTATGTAAATTGTGCCGACCGTCACGTCCAAGCGCCCTGCGCCAGCGCCGCCGCACGCACAGTCATCGGCGAACTCATCCAGCCACGCAGAAGAGCGCGGAAATTTTCCTGGGTGCAAAGCACTGATAACTCAGAAAATGCGGAAATATTCCCGAGGGCGGTCAATCGTCGTGCGAACCGGGGACCGTCGAAGTCGGCGTCCCGTCGACCCCCGTCTCGTCGGGTAGGATCGGCGGCAGCGGCCGTGCGTCGTATTCCTGTACCGGCGGGGGGAGGGCGCCGGAGGGGCCGTGCAGCGACATCGGGGCCATGG
>JBAQGU010000601.1:0-2429 GCA_049287975.1 Roseiarcus sp. | reverse complement strand
GCCGGAGGCTGAGATCATGACTTCGACGTGGGATATCAGGCCGGCGATCGCCTCCGAGCGGGAGGCCGGCGCGTCCTGGCTGATGCTCGTGGTGCTGCTGGCCGGCCAGTTCATGGCGCTCCTCGATGTGACGATAGTCAACGTCGCGATGCCGACGATCGGCCGGTCGCTGCACGCGTCCGGCGCGGAACTCCAGCTCGTCGTCGCCGGGTACACCGTCAGCTACGCGATGCTGCTGATCACCGGCGCACGGCTCGGCGACCTCGCCGGGCGACGGCGGATGTTCCTGACTGAAGTGGGCGTGTTCACGCTCGCCTCGCTGGCCTGCGGGCTCGCGCCGGGCATCGGGGTGCTCATCGCGGCCAGGTTCGTGCAGGGCGCCATCGCGGCCACGCGCGATGCCGCAGCGGGTCTTCCTGACGGAGGGGCGCGCTCAGGGCGCGCGCCCAAACGGCCGTTCAGGCCTCGGCGGCGTCCGCTTCGGAAGGATCGACATTGTCGAGGATTCGTTCGGCGATCAGCCCGGAATTGTCGCGGATCGCCACTTCGATGCGTTTGGCGATCTCCGGACTGGTCTTCAGGAACGTCTTGGCGTTCTCGCGGCCCTGACCCAGGCGCGTGCTGTCGAAGGAGAACCAGGCGCCCGCCTTCTCCACGACACCCGCCTTGACGCCGAGGTCTATCAACTCGCCGACCTTGGAAATGCCTTCGCCGTACATGATGTCGAATTCGACCTGTTTGAACGGCGGCGCGACCTTGTTCTTGACGACCTTGACGCGGGTCTGGTTGCCCACGACCGCCTCGCGGTCCTTGATCGCGCCCGTGCGGCGGATGTCGAGGCGCACCGAGGCGTAGAACTTGAGCGCGTTGCCGCCCGTGGTGGTCTCGGGCGAGCCATACATGACCCCGATCTTCATCCGTATCTGATTGATGAAGATCACCATCGTATTCGAACGCGAGATCGAGGCGGTGAGCTTACGCAGCGCCTGGCTCATCAAGCGCGCCTGCAATCCGGGCAGGGCATCGCCCATCTCGCCCTCGATTTCCGCGCGCGGCGTCAGGGCGGCGACCGAATCGATGACCAGGACGTCGATCGCGCCGGAGCGTACGAGCGTGTCGGTGATTTCGAGCGCCTGCTCGCCGGTGTCGGGTTGCGAGATCAGCAGGTCTTCGAGATTGACGCCCAGTTTGCGGGCATAGATCGGATCGAGCGCATGCTCGGCGTCCACGAAGGCGCAAACGCCGCCTTTCTTCTGGGCCTCCGCGATCACGTGCAGCGTCAGCGTCGTCTTGCCCGAGGACTCCGGCCCGTATATCTCGATGACGCGCCCGCGCGGCAGGCCGCCGACGCCCAGCGCGATGTCGAGCCCGAGCGAGCCGGTCGGGATCGTCTCGATCTCGACCGCTTTCTGGTTCTTGCCGAGGCGCATGATCGAGCCTTTGCCGAAGGCGCGTTCGATTTGCGAAAGCGCGGCGTCGAGGGCCTTGGTCTTGTCCACGAAAGTTCCTTCCACGACGCGAAGATTGGCTGGGCTCACGGCACTGTCTCCTTCTCTCACGGTCGGCGTCGTCAAGGCAAATATTGCCCGGTCGGCCCCCTTGGGCTGGCAATGTACACGGTTCGTTCTCATTGGCAAGTTCTTTTTTTGTTCTCATCGAGAATTTACCTCTTATGCTTTCTATGCTCTGCCTATGCTGTGCGACGCGAACTCCCTCGAGGCCATGAGCGCGACTCGCGCCAGCGCGCCCGCCGGGCGCGGCGAGCGGCGCAACGCTTGACTCAGGGGGCGCCCCGACGGCGAATGCGCGCGACGGGATTCGCCCCCGAGAGGAACTCATGACGTCCGGATCGCTAGCCCTCGCCTTCGCCTCGGCCCTGTCGGGAGCGGCGGTCTACGTAAACATCGTCGAACAGCCCGCGCGTCTCGCCCTGGAGGATCAGGCGCTGTTGAACGAATGGGGCCCGAGCGACCAACGGGGGGTCGCCCTGATGGCGGGTCTCGCGCTGATTTCCGGGATACTCGGCCTGGCCTCCTGGTTCGAAAGCGCGGACGTGCGCTGGGCGATCGGCGCGGTGATAGTGATTTCGAGCTGGCCCTATACGTTTTTCGTCATGGCCCCGATGAACAATCAGATTCTGAATCTCTCGCCCAGAGACGTCGGCGCGGCGCGCGAGCTGGTCCGGCAGTGGGGCCTGCTCGAATATGGCCAGACCGGGATTGGCCTCGTCGCATCGGCGGTTTTCATGTGGGCGCTGTGACCTGGCAAAGGGATTCGGGATCGAAATGGGCGCGAGCGGCCGGGGGGACCCGAAATGAACAGACCAGCGCGAGCGACGGCGCTGGCAGGCCGCGCCGCACACGACGTTCTGTCGAGCTTGAGGTTTTTCACCCGGCTGCCGCTGCCCACGCGCGAGACGGGGCCGCCCG
>JBAQGU010000600.1:0-10917 GCA_049287975.1 Roseiarcus sp. | reverse complement strand
CGGATTTTTTCTTATGCCGACGCGCACCGCGCCCGCATCGGCGTGAACTACAAGCAGATCCCCGTCAATCGGCCCAAGGTCCCGGTGCATAGCTACAGCAAGGACGGAAGAATGCGAGTCGAGAACGTATCCGACCCGGTGTACGCGCCGAACTCCAAGGGCGGACCAAAGGCCGATCCCGCGCAATATCCGCATGTCGAGGTGTGGGAAGCGAGCGGAGAGTTCATCCATGCCGCTTACACCAAGCGGAAGGACGACGACGACTTCGGTCAGGCCGGGACGCTAGTGCGCAAGGTCATGGACAACGCCGCACGCGACCGGCTGGTCTCCAACGTCGTCGGCCACCTCAAGAACGGTGTGAAAGAGCCGGTGCTGTCACGCGCGTTCGAATATTGGCGGAACATCGACAAAGCTGTCGGCGACCGTATCGCCAAGGGCGTCAAAGGAGAACGCATCGCTGCGGAATAGTGCTTGGGGGTCGGGTCCCGGGACACCTCCCCTCACCGAGGGGCGCCACTTGGGCGCCCCTCGCCCGACTTGACCTCACCGGACGGCTTTGTCACGCCGAGGTCAACCGGTTGGATCTGCGTTGGCGCGGTAGCCCAGGGGCATGAGAGATCCCCGCCCCGTACATCTGCGCCAGCGCCGCTACCTTTCGGCGGACCAGCTGATGACAAGAGAGCGTCCGCATGCATCTGCCCTACAAATCTATACTTGGCCTTGTCGTTTTGGCCGCCGCGGCGTTCGCCGTCATCCATTGGAGGTTCGCTGACCAACCCGCGGCGCCCGCGGTCACACTCCCGGTCCCGGTTGTCACCGCTCAGGTGCAGCAGCACGACGAGCCAATCGTGCTTTCTGGCCTTGGAACTGTTGAGGCGCTGAATACGGCCTCGATCCAGAGCCAGGTGATAGGCGTGCTCGAGCAAGTCTATTTTACCGAGGGCCAGACGGTCAAGAAGGGCGACGTCCTCGCCAAGATCGACCCGCGTCTCTACGAGGCGGCTTTGAGGCAGGCGCAAGGACAATTGGCCAAGGACACCGCGCTTCATGCCCAGGCGGAATCCGATCTCGCGCGCTTTCAAAAGCTTGGAACCGAGGATTCGATCGCACAGCAACAGGTCGCCGACCAGAAATTTCTGGTTGCGCAGGACGCGGCCGCCATGGAGACCGATCAGGGGCTGATCAATACCGACCAGACGAATTTGGACTACACGACCTTGCGGGCGCCCTTCGATGGCGTGACCGGCCTTTTGCAGATCCAAATCGGTAACCTGATCCAACCAAGCAACACGACCGGCATCGTGGTGCTGACGCAGGTGCAACCGATCAGCGTCGTATTCATCTTGCCGAACGCCGATATCGCCTCGGTCCAGGAGGCCATGGCGCGCGGCCGGGTTCAAGCGACGGTTTATGATCAAAGCGGTTCGAAACAGCTCGATGTCGGAACGCTGCTGGCGGTCAACAACCAGGCGGCCCCGACTTCCGGGACTGTTCAGCTCAAGGCGATATTTCCGAATGAGCATCGTCAGCTGTGGCCTGGAACGTTCGTCAACGTCGAGCTCACGACCTCGGTCGTCAAGAACGCGTTGACGGTCCCGATCAACGCGCTGCAGCAGAACAACAACGGGCAATTCGTCTATGTGGTCGGCGCCGACAAAAGGGTCTCGGTCCAGCCGGTCGAGGTCACGCAGCGGCTGCACGGGGTCGCGCTCATCTCGAAGGGATTGCAAGCCGGCGAGACCGTCGTTGTCCAGGGTCAGTATCGGCTTACGCCGGGGACGCTCGTCGCAGCGGCGGCGCCGTCCGAGACGCCGAACCCGTCGACCGCCAGTTCCGGGATGCTGCCGTGAACCTCTCCAGCGGTTTCATAACGAGGCCGATTGCAACCGCGCTCTTGATGGTCGCGGTCGTCGTGCTGGGGATCGTCAGCTACCGGCTGCTTCCGGTCGCCGCCTTGCCCAATATCGACACGCCGACGATCCAGGTGACGGCCCAATTGCCCGGGGCGGACCCGCAAACGGTGGCGTCTTCGGTGACCACTCAACTCGAGCGCCAGTTCGGCCAGATCCCCGGCTTGAGTCAGATGACTTCGAGCAGCGGCACGGGATTCACCTCGATCACGTTGCAGTTCGACCGCAGTCGCACCGTCGATTCGGCAGCCATAGACGTGCAGGCGGCGATCAACGCCACGCAGGCGCAATTGCCGATCTCGCTCCTGACCTCGCCGATCTATCGCAAGACCAATCCGGCCGACACGCCGATCCTGCTGGTGTCGATGACGTCCGACGTGCTGCCGATCATGACGGTCAGCGACTATGCCTACTCGATCCTGGCCCAGAAGGTCTCACAAGTCCCGGGCGTCGGCCTCGTGACGGTCGGCGGAAACCTAAGTCCGTCGATCCGAATCCAGCTCAACCCGGCCCAGCTCGCCAATATGAATCTTGATTTCGAAACGGTCAGGCTTGCGCTCGCGAACCTGACCGTCGTTCAGCCGACGGGCCTGCTCTACGGCAGTCAACAAGCAGCCGCGCTCCAGACGAATGACCAGCTGATGACCGCTCAGGGCTTTGATGACGCGATCGTGGCCTATCGCAACGGGGCGCCGATTCGCATCCGCGACATCGGGCGGGCGATAAAGGCGCCCGTGGATACCACGCTCGGAGGTTGGCTCAACGGCAAGCCGGCCGTCTTGCTGTCCGTTTTTCGGCAACCCGGCGCCAATGTGATGTCGGCCGTCGCGGCAATCAAGAAAGCCCTGCCGCAACTCCGGGCCTCGCTGCCGCCGGGCATTGACGTCGAAATCGTATCCGACCGAACCCAAACGATCGCGGCCAGCCTTGCCGATGTGCGCTTCACGCTGCTCCTGACGATCGCCCTCGTCGTCGGCGTCATCGCGCTCTTCCTCCGCCGGCTTTGGGCGACCGTCATTCCCGCGATTTCGGTCCCGATTTCCCTTATCGGCACGTTCGCGGTGATGTACGCACTGGACTACAGCCTCGACAATCTGTCCTTGATGGCTCTCACCATCGCCGTGGGCTTCGTCGTCGACGACGCCATCGTCATGGTCGAGAATATCGTACGGCACCTGGAGGGTGGTGCGTCGCCGTTGCAGGCCGCGCTCGATGGCGCCGCCGAGATCGGCTTCACCATCCTTTCGATTTCGATTTCGTTGATTGCGGTCTTCATTCCGCTCTTCCTGATGGGCGGCGTGGTCGGACTTCTGTTTCGGGAATTCGCGGTCACCGTCGCCGTGGCGATTCTGGTCTCGGTGCTCGTCTCGCTGACGCTCACGCCCATGCTCTGTGCAAAATTGCTGCCGCCAGCGGGGCATGAGAAGGAGGGCCGGATTTCGGGCGCGCTCGAAGCGTTCTTCACCTGGCTCGTGGAGGTCTACGATCGCGCTCTGATCGTCGCTCTGCGACATCGCCGGATCACCCTTGGCGTGATGATAGCGACGGTGGCCGCGACCGTGTATCTGTTCGTCGTCATCCCCAAAGGCTTCTTCCCGCAACAGGACACGGGCATCATTATGGGGATCAGCGAAGCGGCCCAGGATGTCTCGCCCGAGGGGATGAAGCAACGGCAGCAGGCGATCCTCGATATCGCCAGCCGCGACCCCGCTGTCGCGTCTGCAGTCGGCTATATCGGGCCCGGCGGCCCCACCGTCACCGAGAACGACGGCCGCGTCTTCATAACCCTGAAGCCCGAAGGTCAGCGCAATGTCACGGCCGACCAGGTGATCGCCCGGCTCACGACCGCGCTGCAACAGGTGCAGGGGATGAGGCTCTACATGCAAGCGGCGCAGGACATCACCATCGGCAGCCGGCTATCGAAGACGCAGTACCAGTACACCCTGGTCGACATCGACCTGGACGAACTCAATTTCTATGCGCCGAAACTGATGGCGAAGCTGCAGGATCTGCCGGAACTGACGGCGGTCGCCAGCGATCAGGAAGCGCCCGGCCGCATCCTAAAGGTTCAGATCGACCGCGCGGCCGCTGCACTGTTCGGCATCACGCCTGCGACGATCGACTCCACCTTGTACGATGCGTTCGGCCAGCGTCACATTGCCCGGATCTTCGCCGCACTGAACGAGTATTACGTGATCCTCGAAGTCAATCCGGAATATCAGCTGGGACCCAATGCGCTGCAACGCATCTATGTCATCTCACAGAACAGCACAATGGTGACTTTGAGCCAGATCGCCAGCCTGATTCCGACCGTGGCCCCGGTCGTCGTCAATCATCAGGGCCAGTTCCCGTCGGTCACGCTGAGCTTCAATCTGGCGCCGGGCGCGACGATCGGCGCGGCCGTTTCAGCGGTGGACAAGGCTACCGCCGATCTTCGCTTGCCGGCATCGATCGCCACGAGTTTCCAGGGCAACGCGCAGGCCTTCCAAAGCTCGCTCAGCACCACGCCCCCGCTGATCCTCGCGGCGTTGTTCGCGGTCTACATCATCCTTGGCATGCTCTACGAGAGCACGATTCACCCATTGACCATTTTGTCGACGCTGCCCTCTGCCGGTCTCGGCGCGCTTGTCACCCTGATGCTGGTCGGCCGTCCGCTCGACGTGATCGGCATTATCGGGATTATCCTCTTGATCGGCATCGTGAAGAAGAACGGCATCATGCTGGTCGACGTCGCGCTCGAAGAACAGCGCGATCGCGGACTTTCCTCTGAGGACGCGATCCATCACGCGTGCCTCCTCCGCTTCCGGCCTATTCTGATGACCACCATGTGCGCGCTGTTCGGCGGCGTTCCTCTCATGCTCGGGACCGGAACCGGGTCCGAAATCCGGCAACCGCTGGGCTATGCTATCGTCGGTGGATTGTTGGTGTCGCAAGTGCTCACGCTCTTCACCACGCCGATCGTATTCATCTACATGGACAAGATCGGTCAGGCCCTGTCGGCCCCAAGTCGCGCCAAGCCCTCCGCTCTTGCCAGCGCGATGCGGGCCGGTTGAGCGACTGACGCAGTCCAGCGCAGTCCACTAAAGCGTCACCGTAACTCCGATCTTTTTGTGATCGCACCCCTTGCTGGATCACTCAAAATATCAAATAAATCCCTTATTGTTGCCAGCGGCGTCGACCACAGTGAGGGATTACTTCTCGGTCATCACCCAAACGCCATTCCAGTCGGGGGCTGGGGGATGAGCCATGAGGTATTGGCAACGCCTGATATAAGTGGCGGACAGCTTGTCTTCGGGATGACGGCGGAGCGCCTTCTCGAACTGGGCGACGGCGTCTGAGAATCTCGCGGCCTGGTAGTGCTGAATGCCCTCGTTGAAGTAGTTCACAACATCCATTAGGTTGGGAAAGCTCTCCGCGGTATGTTGATCGAGCACTTCATAGACGCCGATGGGTGCAGTCTTCCCCTTCACAACGACTTTATCGATGCCGCGAATGCGATAGGTCCCCCGCAATCGGCGGAATGTATTCTCGCTGATGAGGATCTGCGCCGAGTACGCCTTGCAGGCGCTTTCGAGTCTCGAGGCAAGATTGACGCCATCGCCGATCACCGTATAGTCCATGCGCTTCGCCGAGCCGATGTTTCCGGAGACCACCATGTCGGTGTTGAGCCCGATGCCCATCTCGACCGGCGGTTGACCGCGCTGGACTCGCTCCTGGCTCCATCGTTGGCAGGCTCGGACCATGGCGATTGCCGCCCGCACGGCGCGGTCCTCGTCGTCGGCATGCGCCATGGGAAGCCCGAAGGCGGCCATGATGGCGTCGCCGATGAATTTGTCGAGCATGCCTTCCTCATGGGCGATGCATTCGACCATCAGCGAGAAATATTCGTTGAGAAAAGCGACCGTGCCTTGGGCGCCCAGTTCCTCGCTCAGCGTTGTGAAGCCGCGGATATCTGAGAATAGGATGGTCGCCCGCGAACTGGCGCCCCCGAGAATGCCGGATTCGCTGCTGTTATCGAGCATACGCGCGGCAATCGCGGGGTCCATGTAGCGCGCCATAGTGGCTTTGACCCGCTTCTCGGTGCTGATGTCCTCGATCATGAGGAGGGTGCCGAGTTGCGCGCCGTCGCCGCTCGTCAAGGGAAGTACTGTGAGGTTGACCGAGACCGGATGTTCGCCAAACGCAATTTCGACGTCCATCGCAACGTTCGCGGCCTTGTCAGTTACGACCTTCCTTATTCGTTCGATGATCCAGGCGTTCTTGCCCGCGAAGAAATCGGCAGCTGTATGCCCCAGAATGGCCCCGGGCGGCAGTTTCATGATACGGGCTCCGGCGCTGTTGCAGGTGACGATTGTCTCGCGCTCGTCCAAGGTGATGACGCCGTTCGACATGCTTTCGAGCATGCTCTCGTTGTAATTCTTGATCTTCTGGACGTCGTCGAAGAGCTTGGCGTTCTCGAGGGAGATTGCGACCTGTGCGGTGAAGGCCTTCAGGCGCGATTCATCCTCGGCGGAAAAGGGGCCGCCGCTCTTATTCAACGCCTGCGTCACGCCGATGATCGCCCCTTGCTTGTTGATAACCGGCGTACACAAAATGGAGCGCGTGAAGAACCCGGTTCGCTTGTCAAAGCTCGGGTTGAAGCGCAAATCCGCATAGGCGTGCGGAATATTGACCGTCTTGCCGGTGGTGAACACCGCACCCGCGATACCGGAGGCGTCGGGAAAGCGGATCTCTCCGATCTTTGGACCCATGGCTACGCGCGAGAATAGTTCATTGGTCTTGTCGTCATGGAGGAACAGCGTCGAACGCTCCGCCCCCAACATTCGATTTGCCTCCGTCATCACCCGCTGCAGCAGCTGATCGAGATCGATCTGCGAAGTGATGTCTGCGACGATGTCGAGGAACGCCAATTCCTGCGCGCGCGCCTTCCTCATTCGCTCGACCGTCAGCGAGCTCTGCAGCGCCGGCACGGACTGGGCCGCAATGCCCTCGAGAAGCGTCTGATCGTTCTTGCTAAAGAGGCCGCCCACTTTATTGAGCGCCTGGGCGACCCCAATCACTTCGCCTTTACCGGTGCGAATCGGCACACAGAGAACGGTCTTCGTGACGTAACCCGTCCCGCGGTCGATCGCCGCATTGAAGCGCGGATCGGCATAAGCGTCGTCGACGATGATGCTCTGGCCCGTCAAGAAGGCGGCGCCGGCGATGCCCTCATTGTTGAGGAGCCGAACCGTTTCTTGGCGACGGATGCCTTGCGCGACGCGCGTGTAGAGCTCGTCCGTCCCGGGATCACTGAGGTAGAAGCTGCAGCGCTCGCAACTGATCGCCAGCGACGTCATCCCGACCAACGCCTCCAATATTTCGTCGAGCGACTCCGTCCCCGATATGCGTTGAGCGACGCCGAGCAGAACCTCGACATCTCGCGATCGGGCGCCGGCGCCTCTCCGTTTGGCCGCAAAGGGTCGCCCGCCATCGGCTCGGTTCGCGGGAACCTCCGCGGGGATCTCGCGATTCGCCGTCATCGCGCAGCCCCGCGCATGCTGTCGAGTTCATCGCGCAAGCTCTGGCATGTCTTCCGGAGTTCGCGTATCTCGCTGGCGGCCGCGGCCAGCGCCTCTTGCTTCAGCGCCTGGGCGCGAGACCTGGAGTCCTCGAGGCGTTCTCGCAGGATGCTTGCGGCCGCGCGGAGCTGGACCGCTTCGCCCTGCGCGTCCGCGATGAGACGCTGGATCTCCTCCCGGTGTTCGTGGCGTAGGCCCTCGATATTTTCGCGGAGCGCCTGAGCGGTCTGCCGCAGCTGAGCGATCTCATTGGCCGAATGCGCGTTGGCCTCCTCGACTGCCGCCCGTCCCTCATGGCGAGATTGTTCGAGAGCATCACGCAGCGCCGTCACGGTGGACCGGAGTTCGACTAGCTCGCCCTCAAAAGCCGCGCGGGCCTCCTGTCGCGCGGCATTGCGCTGAGCCTCGGCATCCTCGAGCGCTTGGCGCAAAGCCAGGATTGTCGATCGTAAGTGGCGGCTTTCGGAGCCCCGACCACCGCCGGTTTCTTCCTCGGCGAAGGCATCAAAGTCGTTCATGACAGGTGCGTTTCTCGGCTAATATTGACACTATAACGACAGAATTGCCTCGACGCCATCGTGCGAACAACTCCGACCCCGAAGAATTTGCACTCGCGGCCGAAACGAATAAGCGTGTGTTATCCGTCGATGCAAGTCGTTGGTCAGGTCAATCGTAATTGCTGTGAAGCACGCCGAGCCAGGTAACGGCTGGCCCTTCGCGCTCACGCCGGCCAGCCTCGGCATAGGCCTCCGCGCCGTTGCCGTCCACCAGCCATCGGCATTGGCCAGCCGTAGGGCTTCCTTGTGGAGGCGTAGCCAACCCCGTCGCGCCGAAGCCGGCGCTGCGCTTCTGCCCCCCGATGCGGCGAAACGCGTTCTGATCCCAGTTTCGCCGCCCAAATGAAACGGGGCCGCCGAGTCGCCCCGACAGCCGCGTCAGCCTCGCGCAATCCATTTAGCGATAACCACGATTGCGACGAAACCGGCGCTGCTACTCGATTGGTGGCCGCGAGACGCTGACGCTCCGGCAGCTGCGAGACCCGCTGACGCTTCTGCATCACAATCGCCCATACGCGGCCCGTGCCCGGAAAGGCTACCGTGAACCGACGAGAGAGTGCATCCTTTAGCTTGGCTCGGGCGCTACGGTCGTCGCTGATGCAAGGGCCGACGGAGCATCGGCGGGAGCCACGGCCGTGATCGGTGGCGTTGGCCAGGGCGAGGCGCGCCATGCCTGCGCCTTCCAATCGTCGCGGGCCTGACGCAGCTCGGTCACCATCTCTTTGAGCGCCTTCAGCTCGGTTTCCATCACTGCGAGTTTCAGGGCAGTTTCAGCTGGGTTCAGAGCAAAGCCGCCGTCGGGCGCAGTTTGTCGCCTGGCTTGAGGGTCTGCCAGGGAGCGCCTTTGTTCGGTCAACAATCGCTCTACTTGGTCTTGGAGCGCCGCGACCTCATTGCGTACATGACGGTGGAGCGCCGCGACCTTTCCCACGCGCCTGAGCAGGATTATAACCATGACAAATATAAGAAATATGCCAATGGATTGCAGAACTTGAGTATCTATCAGGCCAATGTAACCCCTGATGGATTCTGGAATTTGAAAGTCGATCGGCAAAATCCAGCTCATCGCATCAGCAAAGCCCATGTCGCCGTGGCGAGCCATTGGATCATGGGCGTCGGGCCTGCCCCACCCGCCTGGTCCGCAAACGAGTTCGGCCTGCGAGTTGTCCCAACCGCCAAAAACCACGCGCCGACCATCGGGACGGCGCTTACACGCTCACGTTTGGGGTGAGCCGTCAGAATATGGCCGCAATTGGTTGCGCTGCCGTTAACGCCGCCGAGTCGTCCCGGCGGCGGGCGCACTCCGTTGGCTACATTTCACAATATCGCCGATCGTCGGCTTCGCGGATGGTAGGGTCGCGTGCCGTCTAGCAACTCGCAGACGGTTCGCGGGTCGGTTCGTCCGGTCGCCCCGGCGGGCCGTGGATCAAAATCTCGTGCCTCAGCTTGTCGTCGCCTAATCAATAATTAGATTTTGGTCACGGCAGCGTAACGGCGTGACGGACAAAATAATCCTGGCGCCGTTTGCGCGCTCCTCGGGAACGATTGCTTTCAGACAACGTTTCCTCGGTACCTCAGAAAAAGAGGAATATTACCATGCGCCCATCGACTACACGATTTCTCAGCGGAATTGTCGTGGCAGCCGTTCTCGGCTGCGGCGTCGTCGGCGCCGAGGCCGACAGCGGCACGGATGCGGGTGTCGGCATCTCTGGCAATTTGGATTATGATCATCCAGCGAACGGCAGGGGCCCGGCCATTACCCGGCGCCATTCCAATGATGGCTTACGCCACCTTGCGGCGGAATTGGCGTCCGATTTTAATTTCTCTCCCACGCGGGGAGAAATTGCTTCAGCCTTCGCTGCCGTCAGCCGTATGGACGCCGCGACATGCTCGGCGCGCGCAACGAGCGTCAGTTCGGCGCGATGCAAGTTCTCCGCGGTCGACGGGGAATGAAAGCGCGCCGCCGGCCGCCGCGTATCGGCGAAGCGCCTCAATACCCAAACAAAAACACCCCGCAGTACATCCGGGCGGGGCGTTCTTGGGCGTCGGGTCGAAACCGTCGGTTCGGGGATAATTTATATGAACGATATTGATTAAAGCAAGGTTAAGTCCCTCTCCCCGGGTTACAGTGACGCCTGTAATAGGTGACGGGCAGATGGATGTCTGGGTTTCCCAGTCGGTTGAACCTTCTTCTAGCAGTGCAGATCTTCGCTGAGCCGGCCTGGAGATCGTACAACCCGTCGAGCCCCCGCGGACGATTACGTAATCACTTACGTCGTGCTTCTGCACATCGCTCACGCCTGCGCACCTCGCCACGTCCATCGAAGAAGGCGCGGCACTTGCGAAGGGTGACGTCATAGTCGGAACGCCACACGTCCTCCGAGAAAATCTCGACGTCATAAAAGCCGCGATATCGAATCTCGTCGAGCGCTCGCAGGATTTCGACGAGCGGAAGTATGCCTTCGCCAGGCGCCATGCGGTCATCATGTCAACAAGTCCCGCTCGAGACAACGCCGGAGCGCATAGCCATCAGAGATCGATGACGACATCGCCCTGAGGCCGCGAGCAGCAGATCAGCACGTTGCCGGCCGCGGGCGGGACGAGTGGGTCGGGCCGGTAGGTGACAGTCCCCGCCACAAGCCCAGTTTCGCAAGTGTGACAGACGCCCGCACGGCACGCCCATCTCGTCGGTATGTCGCAGGCCTCGGCTAGCTCGAGGAGGCTCTGAACAGCCGATCCCCAATGGACATTCAGGCCGCTCCGAGCAAACGAAACCAGCGGGCCCTCTTCGGAAGTCCCGGCCGGCAGGCGCGGCGGGCGCTGGGGAGTGCTCACGACTCCCGGGGTAATCGATGGCCCCGACCCGAACAGCTCGGTATGGATACGGCC
>JBAQGU010000599.1:0-3458 GCA_049287975.1 Roseiarcus sp. | reverse complement strand
GCACTCCACGGTTCCGCTGCCCCCCGCCCGCCGATTTGGCCGCCTCGTCCGCTGACGCCGCAAATCCTCGAGAGAGTTACTACACGACCGGCTTTGGAAACTCGTCGGTGGACCATCTCGTGGATAGATGGATTGCTTCGCCGCGCTCGCAATGACGGGGAACGCCCGTCTAAATGGGAACAGTCCCGCGTCGCCCTGGCCAAGTGGCGTCATTAGTTTTTGGGCGTCGCCTTAATTGAAGTTTAACTGTTGCAGTTTTGCAACCACGCTCGTGATCGAATCAGGTATGTTCTCGATGTAACTGAGTCCTCCCTGTCACCTAGCCCCGTGCAAATCTCACGGGGCAATTTTTTGTCGACTGGCGGCTGCTGACAAAGCCCGAATTTTCGACGCCCATGCGTGCGGCCGGCTCCCTCGCAGCAGACTCCACGCTTATGAGAGCCCCTACAACGCCAATCATGCGTGCCTGGACCTATCTTTGCAAGGGCGAGAAGCGGGCGACCAGTTCGTGCGCTTCGCCGGGGTAGGTGAACCTGACATGCGTGATCGCCGCCTCGCCGCTCCAGGTTCGCCGTTCGATCGCCAGACACGCGGTTCCCTCCGCGATCTCGAGCAGCGTGGCGCGGCGCGCATCGGCGGGGCGAGCGCGAATGCGGTGTTCGGCGCGCGTCCAGGGCGCACGCGCGAGCAGCCAGGGACCGGGAGCGATTTCCGCGAAATTCTCGTCGGCCGCTTCCGGCGTCGCCGTGAGATTGATCAGACGCTCCTCGATGCAGAACGGCTTGTTCCCGGCCCAATGACGGCACGTGAGCTCGAGGATCGGACCCGCCGCGACCCCCTCGAGGCGTCCCGCGTCGGCCCGGATTCCGCGACGCTGCCGTCGCGTCAGGATTTCGAAGCGATAGGCCGCGCCCAGCGCCGCGACCTCGGCCTTGACGTCGGGAATTTCCAGCACGGCCGAGCGCGAAGGCGCGCGCATGACGAAACTGCCGACCTTGCGACGGCGCTCGATCAGTCCCGCCTTGGCGAGTTCCGACAACGCCTTGTTCACGGTCATGCGGGAGCACTGGTATTGCGCCGACAGCTCGTGCTCAAACGGGATGCGGACGCCGGGCGGCCATTCGCCGGTGAGGATCCGTCCCTCGATGTCGCCGAGAATTCGCTCGTGCAGCGAGGGAATCGTCGTCGCGCGCCGGGTCTGGGAGACGGTTCCCATGGGCCTCGCCGCCGGGTTCAAATCAACATGGCCGCGCCGCGGTCGAGGTAGGTGTCGAGAAACTGGTCGATGCGGGGATGACGGGGCTTGCGGAAGACATCCTGGGGAGCGCCGGCCAGCAGCACGCGCCCCTTGTCGAGAAAGACGATCTTGCGCCCGATCGATGCCGCGAAGCCGATTTCATGCGTGACGATCACCATCGTCATGCCATCGGCCGCCAGGGCGCGCATGACGTTCAGCACTTCCCCTGTGAGTTCGGGGTCGAGCGACGCGGTCGCTTCGTCAAACAGCATGATTTTCGGCTCCAGCGCGAGCGCGCGCGCAATCGCGACGCGCTGCTGCTGGCCGCCCGAAAGCTGCGCGGGATAATGGCCAGCGCGGTTCTCCAGACCGATCTTGCGCAGTTGCGCCATCGCGCGCGCCTCCGCTTCGGCTCTCGGGAGACGGCGAACCGTCTTCAGCGCCTCGCTGACGTTGCCTACTGCGGTCATATGCGGCCAGAGGTTGAACTGCTGAAACACCATGCCGATCTGCTTTCGCACGGCGCGGATGCGCTGCGGCGGCAGACGCGTGCGCCGGCCCGCTTCGTCCTCGGTAAAGCCGAGCGGTTCGCGATGGACCTCGATTGTTCCGGCGTTGGCTTCCTCGAGGAACGCAAGGCAACGCAGCAACGTGCTTTTGCCAGAGCCGGAAGGGCCAATCACGCAAGTCGCTTCTCCCTGCGCGATTTCGAGATCGATCTGGTGCAGGACTTCGGTCTGACCGAAGCGCTTGCTGAGGCCGCGGACGACGATGGCGGATTCGCTCATGCCGTAGCGAACCGGAAGCGGGAAAGACGCGCCTCGGCAATGCGTCCGAACCACGCGCATATTTCTGTCAGCCCCCAGTAGAACAGCGCCAGGAGGAACAGACATTCGACGAAGGCGTAGAACTCGGTGCCGATGGCGCTGATCGTCAGCGTCAGCTCGGGCACGGTGACGACCGAAAGCGTCGCTGTCTCCTTCATCAAGATGATTGTCATGTTGACCGAGGCGGGTAGCACCAGCATCGTCATTTCCGGCACCAGAATGCGGCGTATGATCTGCGCGCGGCTGAGGCCGACGCATTCACCCGCCTCGACATGGCCGCGCGGCACCGCCTCGAAACCGGTGCGGAAAATCTCGCTGAAATAAGCCGCGCCGTAAATCGAGAGCCCGAGCAAGCCCGCCGGAACCGCGTCGAGCGAAAGGCCGGCGTAAGGGCCGCCGAAATAGAGCAGGAACAATTGAATGAGGAACGGCGTGCCGCGAAACACCTCGACATAGGCGCCGAGCGCGAGATCGAGCCATCGCGGCCCGTAGCGGCGGCCGACCGCGACGAGAAAGCCCAGAGCGCAAGCCCCGACGAGCCCGACGATCCAAGTGAACAGCGTGATCCAGAGCGCGTGGAAGATCTCCGGCAGCTTGCTCGCGACCAGGGCGTAATCGAATCTCATGCGCGCCCCCAGTTCCAGCGCCGCTCGGCCGCCGTTCCCGCGAAGGCGAGTGCGCGATTGATGATGAAATAGAGCAGGCCCGCCGCCGAATAGAGCTGTAGCGGCTCGTAGAGGCTGGTGTCGAGGTTCTGCGCCATTCGCGTCAGCTCGATCACGCCGACGACCGAGACCAGCGACGAAGCCTTGAGAATGAGGATCGCCTCGTTGACGAGCGAGGGCAGGGTCAGGCGGAAGGCGATCGGAGCGCGAATGCGAACCAGTTGCTGGAATGGCGTCAGCCCGGCCATGTCGGCCGCCTCGAGCAGTCCGCGCGGCACACTGGCGAAACCGCCGCGCAGATTCTCCGCCTGATAGGCGGCGGTGCAGAGCGAGAGCCCGACGATCGCCGCGACCACGCTCGGCACGTTGATTCCGATGACGGGCAGAAGATTGTAGATCAGCAGCAGTTGCACCAGCAGCGGGACGCCGCGGAAAAAGCTGACGAACACTCGAGCGGGGATCGCGAACGCGCGATTGGACGAAAGCCGAGCGGCGGAAACGCACATCCCGATGACGAAGCCGATGACGATCGAGACGCAGCTGATCACGACCGTGTAAAGCGCGGCCTCGACGAGAAGTCCGAAAATGATGGGCGTCATCGGGGAGGTCCGTCGCGGGGCGATTTCCCACCTCGCTGTTGCGAGGAGGGATCAGAAGAGGGGCGCTAGTTCAAGCAACCACGCTTGATGTTTGTCATCCCCGCGAAAGCCGGGATCCAGCGGGCCATGC
>JBAQGU010000598.1:0-5104 GCA_049287975.1 Roseiarcus sp. | reverse complement strand
ACCCTTGACCGCGCAAACGTCCCATCCCCCTGGAGCCATCCCAATGAACGACGCCGCCGAGTACACGCCGCCCGATGTCTGGACCTGGAACAAGCCGAGCGGAGGCGCATTCTCGAACATCAACCGGCCGATCTCGGGGCCGACGCACGATAAGGAACTGCCGGTCGGCCGCCATCCGCTGCAACTCTATTCGCTGGCGACCCCGAACGGCGTCAAGGTCACGGTGATGCTGGAGGAGCTGCTCGAGCTCGGGCACAGCGGCGCGGAATACGACGCGTGGCTGATCCGGATTAACGAAGGCGATCAGTTCGGCAGCGGATTCGTGTCCGCCAACCCGAACTCCAAGATTCCCGCGCTGATGGACCGCAGCGGAGCGAAGCCGATCCGCGTTTTCGAATCCGGCGCCGTCCTGCTCTACCTCGCCGAAAAGTTCGGCGCCTTCCTGCCGACCAGCGCCGCCGAGCGCGCGGAATGCCTTTCCTGGCTGTTCTGGCAGATGGGCAGCGCGCCGTATCTCGGTGGCGGCTTCGGCCATTTCTACGCTTACGCGCCCACCAAGATCGAATACGCGATCGACCGGTTCGCAATGGAGGCGAAGCGGCTGCTCGACGTGCTCGATCGCCGCCTCGCCGAGAGCCGGTACGTCGCCGGCGACGATTATACGATCGCCGACATCGCAATCTGGCCGTGGTACGGCTTGATGGCGAAGGGTCTCGCCTATGACGCCGGCGAATTCCTATCGGTACAGGACTACAAGAACGTCCAGCGCTGGACCGACCTCGTCGCGGAACGACCCGCGGTGAAGCGCGGGCGCATGGTCAACCGGGTCAGGGGCGAGCCGTCGAGCCAGTTGCACGAACGGCACGACGCGAGCGACTTCGAAACGAAGACGCAGGACAAACTCGCGGCCGGGTGACAAAGAGCCGGCGGATCGCCCCGCGCCGGCAGCCTGGCCTTCGGACGCCGGCCTACGCCGCCGTCCAGCCCCCATCGACCGAGATGTTGGCGCCGGTGATCTGCGAGGCGGCTTCGGAGCAGAGAAAGACGGCGATCGCGGCGACCTGTTCGGAGGTGACGAACTGCTTGGTGGGCTGGGCCGCCAGCATCACGTCCTTGATCACCTGTTCGCGGGTCAGGCCGCGGGCAGCCATGGTATCGGGTATTTGATGCTCCACCAGCGGAGTCCAGACGTAACCGGGACTGATCGCGTTGACCGTAATCCCAAATGTGGCGGTCTCCAGCGCCGCGGTCTTGGTGAGGCCGGCGATGCCATGCTTGGCGGTGACATAGGCCGACTTGAACGGCGAGGCGACGAGCGAGTGGGCCGACGCGGTGGAGATGATCCGGCCCCATTTCGCGGCCTTCATGCCGGGGATCGCCGCGCGCATCGCGTGGAAGGCGGCCGAGAGGTTGATCGCGATGATCTGGTCCCACTTCTCGACCGGAAAATCCTCGATTGGCGAGACGAACTGAACGCCGGCGTTGTTGATCAGAATGTCCACCGAGCCGAGCTTCGTTTTAGCCGTCGCGATCATGCCGGCGATCTCGTCCGGCTTGGTCATGTCGGCGCCCGAGTAGATCGCCTCGACCTCGAATTCGCTCCCGAGTGCGGCGCGTTCGCGCTCGATCTCGTCGGGCTTGCCGAAACCGTTGAGGCATACATTGGCGCCTTCTCGCGCCAGCGCCCGGGCATAGGCGAGGCCGATGCCGCTGGTGGAGCCGGTGACGACGGCGTTACGATTCTTCAGGCTCATGATCGTGTCTCCTTCATGCGAGATAGTCGTGCAGGACGCGGCCATACGGCAGGACGAAGTCGACCAGCTGATGGCGTCCGCCGACGATGCGCTTTACCGGCGGGTCGGCGACGCGACAATGACGTGCGGAACGTAGTGCAGCCGCGCAGGACCGTCCCAGGCGCCATGGACGACGATGTCTTCGAGGTTGTAGCCGACCAGCTGGGCCACTTTTGGCTTGCCGTCGACGTCGGGCAGCAGCTTGAGGTTGACGTTGAGCTTGGCGATGCCCCTGACCACCTCGTCCAGGCGATCTGCCAGCGAGATGGGCCTGTAGATAGTCGCCGAAGCCCGCGGCGTTGGGCATCTTCATCCGCTCGTAGGAGGCGACGTTGCCGGGCGCCGGCGTGAGTGGCTCGGGCAACGCGGCGCGCAGGGCGGCCGGATCGGTCTCATAGGTGATTATGAGAGGTTTGGAAGCCGGAGGTCGACCTTGTCCGAGCTGTCCGTCCTCGCCGTCTCTCATGAAATGATCCGCTTTCGCTTGGCTCGGAGCCCTTCGCGCAGGGCCCCCGTGCTCGAGCGTTCCTATAGGTTCGTCAAGCCGGCGCGTTTTTCAATTTTGCGCTCGTTTGCAAATCGCCCACTTTTCGTTCGAATAGAATTGTATAGAGCCGGCTTTGCCATCGTCGTGGCGACACCAGCCGCCGGCGCCTCGGAATCCCGATCTGTGCCCCGCCGGAAGGCGGTGCGATGGATCGGGAGCGTACAGACGGATCTCGTCAAGTCCCGAGAACTCGAATCTCCCGAATTCGCGTGCCCCGCCTCGCGCTTTCTGCCCACGGCCTTTGCGCCGTCTGCGTACTCTCCCCCAGCTGTCACTTGCCCCGTCCTGTGCTATCTTGCAACAACTCGCGCGCCGTAGGCGCGCCCCGAATCGGCCGCGACCGGCGGCCGCCCCTTGCAATATGGGTCTCAGCGATGGCGTCCTTGCCGAAATTCGATCTCGCCGACATCAAGCGCCGCATGCAGGGCGCGCACGCGACATTGAAGCAGGAACTGGGTGGACTGCGGACCGGGCGGGCCAGCGTGGGCCTGCTGGAGCCGGTCCAGGTCGAGGCCTACGGGCAGCGGATGCCAATCAATCAGGTCGCATCGATCAGCGTGCCCGAACCGCGCGCGCTCACTGTCTCGGTTTGGGACAAGACGATGGTTCAGGCGGTCGACAGGGCGATCCGCGACGCCAATCTCGGCCTGAGCCCGACGGTCGAGGGAACGACGTTGCGCATCCGCATTCCCGAGCTGAACGAGCAGCGTCGCAAGGAAATGGTCAAGGTCGCGCACAAATATAGCGAGGACGCACGCGTCGCCGTGCGGCACGTTCGGCGCGACGGCCTCGACGTTCTGAAGAAGCTGCTCAAGGACCATGGGATCAGCGAAGACGACGAAAAGCGTCACGAAGCGGAAGTGCAAAAGGCGACCGATGAGGCGATCCGCGAGATCGACGCCTTGCTCGCGGGCAAGGAAAAAGAAATCATGCAGGTGTAGACGGTTCGGCCGAGGCTAGCGTGCATGTCGTCCCTTTCCAAAATTCTGCTCGATCCCGTGGCGCCTCGTTCGGCCTCTCATGTCGCCATCATCATGGACGGCAACGGTCGATGGGCGCAGGCGCGGGGCCTACCGCGTTTCGAGGGACACCGGCGCGGCGTGGAAGCCTTACGGAAGGCGGTCCGGGCGGCGATCGAATTCGGCCTCGCCTATCTCACGATCTACAGCTTTTCGACCGAAAACTGGAATCGGCCGCCCGACGAAGTATCGATGCTGATGGCGCTGCTGAAGCGCTTCATCCGCAACGACCTCGCGGAATTGCACGCCAACGATGTGCGCGTGCGGGTGATCGGAGGCCGCGTGGGGCTGCCGTCCGACATCGCGGCGCTATTGGCCGAGGCCGAAGGGTTGACCAAGGCCAATGGCGGCCTGACGCTGGTCGTCGCTTTCAACTACGGCGCCCGGCAGGAAATCGTCGAAGCCGCCCGCAGCTTGGCTCGCCTGGCGGCGGCCGGAGCGCTCGATCCGGCGTCGATCGACGCGCGCGCGTTCGAAGCCGAGCTCGATACCGCCGACATTCCCGATCCTGATCTCATCATCCGCACTTCGGGGGAGCAGCGGCTCTCGAATTTCCTGCTCTGGCAGGCCGCCTATGCCGAGTTCGTGTTCCTGCCGCTCCACTGGCCCGATTTCGACAAGTCGGTGTTTGAGTTCGCTCTGGACGAATATTCCGCGCGCGAGCGGCGTTACGGCGGCGCCAGCGCCCCGCCCGCGCCGATCAAGTCGGCGTCGTAGGCGACGCGATGGGGGATCCCGAGAAGACCCGGCTCGGCGATCGGCGCGCGAACTTCAGCGCCGATTTGCCGTTGCGGTTGGCGGCCGGCTCGACGCTGATGGTCCTCGCCCTCGGGACCGCGTGGGTGGGCGGATTCCTGTTTCTGGCGTTCTGGCTCGCCGCTTCGGAGATCGTGGTCTGGGAATGGCAGCGGCTGGTCGGCGGCGAGCGCCTGTGGGCTCGCGTCACCGTCGGCGCGCTGGCGCTTCTCGGCGCTTCGCCCTTCGCTCTCCATGCCGAGGCGATCAGGGCGTGCCTCATGGTTCTCGTCGGTGCGATAGCGACCGGGGGGCTCGCCGATCCGCCACGGCGGGTGTGGGCGGGTGCCGGCGTTCTCTATGCCGGGGCGCTGGTCGTCGGCGTCAATCTCCTGCGCGCGAGCCCGGCCTATGGCCTGCCGGCGATTCTTTGGCTTTTCGCCGTCGTATGGGGCACGGACGTCTTCGCGTATTTCGGCGGGCGCTTGATCGGCGGCTCCAAACTCTGGCCGAGCGTCTCGCCGGGCAAGACCTGGTCCGGCGCGATCGTCGGCGCGGTCGCCGGCGCGTTGCTGGGATCGCTCGTCGCTACGGTCGCTACGCCCGGGGGCGCTCGATTCTTGCCGATGACGATGCTAGGACTCGTCGTCTCGATTGTTTCCCAGCTCGGAGATCTCTTCGAATCCGCGATGAAACGGCGCGCCGGCGTCAAGGATTCCAGCCGACTCATTCCTGGCCACGGCGGCTTGATGGATCGGCTCGACGGGTTCATCGCGGCGACCGCCGTCGCCGCGATCCTGGCCGGAATGCGTTCGTCGGGGACCTGGATCGCGGAAGGATTGTTTCAATGGTGATCACGTGAAGGCTGCCGGCGCGCCCGGCTCGGCCCGACCGAAGCGGCTCGTATTGCTCGGCGCCACAGGCTCTATCGGGCGGTCCTGCACGCAAGTGATCGCGGCCGCGCCGGAGCGTTTCGCGGTCGAGGCCATCGTCGGCGGGCGCGACGGCGC
>JBAQGU010000597.1:0-2905 GCA_049287975.1 Roseiarcus sp. | reverse complement strand
GAAGATAGGCTTGCATCGGCGTGCGCGCAGTTGGCGCCTCTTCGACGATGATGGCGCCGGGATCGCGCAGCTCGCCGAGCGTCTGCATGAGGTAGGCGACCGAAATGCGGTCCGAAGGTTTTACGCGCGCACGCGCCGCCCTGCCCTGCGGCTCAGGGCGCGGCGCGGGCGCGGGTCGCGCCAAGAGATCGATCAGGCCGAGCCGAATGCTCGCGATGGCGGCGAGGCCCACGGGCGTCCAGGCAGCGATATTGGGGTCGTCGATCAACTGAACGAGCTTGGCGCCGACTGGGATGTGCGGCCCCGCGCCTTCGACGTGATAGGTGAAGGCCGGCGCGCCGATCGCGAAAATCAGATCCTGCCCCTCGAGCAGTCCGACGATCTTCTCGCGCATCGGCGGCAGGAATCCCGCGAACAACCGATGGTCCTCGGGGAAACTGCAGCGCCCGGCCATCGGCGCCCCCCAAACGCGCGCGTTGTGACGCTCGGCGAGCTCCACCACCGCATCCCAAGCGCCGTCGCGATCTATCGCGGAGCCGGTGACGAACGCCGGCCTCTCGCTCGCGTCGAGCGCGGCGCCGATCTGATCGATCACATCGGGCTCGGGGCGCAGCTCCGTGCTGACGACGCGGCGCCCGACCCGCTCGGCCGGCCGGTCCCAATCGTCGGCCGGGATCGAAACGAAGGCGGGCCCGCGCGGCGGCGTCATGGCGATGTAATAGGCGCGAGCGATCGCCAGCGGCACATCGGCGGCGCGGGCGGGCTCGACGCTCCATTTGACATAGGGCTTCGGCAGCTCGACCGCGTTGGCGGAGAACAGGAAGGGATCGAACGGCAGGATCGACCTCGCCTGCTGGCCCGCCATGATCACCATTGGGGTCCGGTTCTTGTAGGCGGTGAAAATGACGCCCATCGCATTGCCAACGCCCGCCGCCGAATGCAGACTGACGAACGAGGCGTTGCGCGTCGCCTGGGCATAGCCCTCCGCCATGCCGACCACGACCCCTTCGTGCAGGCCGAGCACATAGCGAAAATCGCTCGGAAAATTGCGAAACAGCGGCAATTCGGTCGAGCCGGGGTTGCCGAACAGTCTCGTTCCGCCGAACCTGCGCATCAGATCGATGACGCTGTCTCGCACCGTATAGGGGGCCATGCGCCTACCCCGGACGGAAGGCGCCGGGCGGAATGACGCCGGGCGTCACATAGGCGTGATTGAGCGCGTCGAGCTGCGACCACAGCACGTCGCACTTGAAGCGCACAGCCGCGACGCAAGCCTCCTGTTCGGTGGGAGAATGCGCATTCGCCTTGACGTAGTTCAGCGCGAAGTCGGCGTCGGTGGGCGCCTGCGTGAGCCGCCGCTTGAAATAAGCCATCGTTGCATCGTCGACGAAATCGTAGCTTTCGAGCATTCCGGAGATGCGCTCGCGATGGATCGAGGGCGCGAAAAGTTCGGTCAGCGAGGAGGCGACCGCGACCACCAGCGGCTGCTCGACGACGAAGCGCACGTAGGCTTCCACCGCGAATTTCGTCGCCGGCAGCGCGCCGCGTCGCGATATCACATAGTCGCGCGGCAGGCCGAGCCCGTCGGTCAGCTTCAGCCAGCGCTCGATGCCGCCGGGTTCATCGCCCTGTCCGTCATGGTCGAGGATGCGGTGGACCCAAGCGCGACGCAATTCGCGGTCGTGCACACGGCTGATGAAAGCCGCGTCCTTGCGCGGCACCGCTTCCTGATAGCAATAGCGATTGAGCGCCCAGGCCTGCACCTGGCCCTTGTTCAGCTTGCCGCCATGCAGAAGCTTATGAAACGGATGCTTGTCGTGATAGCGCTCGACCCCGACCGCGCGAATCGCCGTTTCGAGTTGGTCGGGCGTCAGGGCCGAAGCTTCCGATGCGATCGCACTCACGATACGATCTCCATGCAATCCTCCACCAGTCGATCCTCCGTGATTTCGCTCATTGTCAGACGCGATATTCGCAGCAGAGCGTACGCCTTCGCAAGCGGAGAACCAAGCGGGCAAAATTTCCGGGGCACGGGCAATTCGCGCGCAATTGTAGCCGCGCTCGCTGAGCGCGGCCGGCGCGTAGCGCCTCATTTTGGCCGTCCCGACCAAGCGGAACCAACGCGGTCAGCGACCGCGTCTACAGCCACGCATCGGGATTTGCGCCACTCGAGCGGCAAATTGGCGAGGGCGACAAACTGGCGTTACAAGGCCGCGTTCCGAGCGCGTTCGCATGAGGGAAATGGCCATGACCGAGAAGAAGAAAGACGATCGCGGCTTCCGCCGGGGCCTCACCAATTACGGCGACCGCGATTTCAGTCTCTACCTCAGGCGATCGTTTGCGAGTTCGATGGGGTACAGCCGGCAGATGCTCGATCGTCCGATCGTCGGCATCGCCAGTTCGGCGAGCGGCTTCAACAATTGCCATCGCCACTTTCCCGAGTTGATCGAGGCGGTCAAACGCGGCGTTCTCGCGGCCGGCGCGCTGCCGATCGTGTTCCCGACCATCTCGCTGGGAGAGGTCTATCTCCACCCGACCAGCCTGAAATTTCGCAATCTGATGTCGATGGACGTCGAGGAGATGGTGCGCGCCCAACCGATGGACGCCGTCGTGCTCGTCGGCGGATGCGACAAGACCGTGCCGGCGCAGCTGATGGGCGCAGCCTCCGCCGATATTCCGGCGATCCAACTCGTCGGCGGCCCGATGTCGACGAGCCGCCATCACGGCGAGCGGCTCGGCGCCTGCACGGACTGTCGGCGTTTTTGGGCGCTCCATCGCGCGGGCGCGGTCGGCGACGCGGAGATCGAGGAGATCGAGCAGCGCCTGGCGACCACGGCGGGCTCCTGCGCGGTGATGGGGACGGCGAGCACGATGGCCTCGATGGCCGAGGCGCTCGGCATGATGC
>JBAQGU010000596.1:0-6025 GCA_049287975.1 Roseiarcus sp. | reverse complement strand
ATCCGGCGCCGCTTCGAGCGGCTCCAACGGCGGCTCGATCGTTCCGCGCGCGAGATCGCGATCGAACATCTTCAGGCCGATCTCCTCGTTGCCGTTGGGATGCACCAGAACGATCGAGCCGGGGCGCGGATGCTGCCCGATCGCTAGCCAGGCGTTGGCGCCCAGGGCGATCAGGTGATGACGGCGCGCCGCCTGCATCAGCGGCGCGCTCGAGATCAGTCCGGGAAAGCGGAAGAACAGCGACGGCGTCTGTCCGTTGGCGATCAGCAGCTTTTCCGTATCCAAAATTTCCGCGTCGGCGTCGACGCCCGGCGCCAACATGAAGTTGCGGTCGTTCGGGACGCCGCGCCGGAACTGGTGATGGTAGGAATGATCGACCCAGGTAATATCGAACGCGCCCTCAGCTTGTTTCCGCAACAGCCACTGGTAGTCCGCAAAGTGATACAGCAACCACAGGCCCGAGATGGACAGCGCGATCGGCGGTCGCTCCTCCTGGGTCGCGAGTTCGTCCAGAAAAGCCCGGTCGAGCGGCCGTTTGCTCGGACAGAGATCGCCCGTCAGATAGGCGCCCGACGATCCCCCATGGGTGAGCCCGGCGTTCTCGAGAAAACCGCGATGCTCGAGCCCGGGCGCCGCCGCGGACGCCTCGATCGCGCGCATAAAGCGCGTTCCTGAAAGCTCGTCGTCGGCTGCGTCTTTACAAGTCCAGCACGATGCGCGCTCCAACCGGGTCCTCAGCGACTGCGCGTCGGCGAGCAGCAGGACCGGCTGGCCGGCCAGACTCATCTCGCGGATCGCCACGCTCTGGCGGCCATCGTGGGCGCGGCAGACGCGCAGCAGCGAGCGATATTCCCCGACGCTGTCGGCATCCATGAGATGCGTCGGGATCGAAGGCGCGACGACGCAGGCCTCCTCGGCGGACGCAGCACGGGGGGCGAAGAGGGCGAGGAGCATCGCCAGCGTCAGGTGAAACTTCCAATTCGACTTTCGCGTGGAGGAGAGCAGGCGTCGCTCGCCTCCCTTCGTCAGGACGTTCAAGTCTCGTCGCCCGGCCAAACGATCGGCCGCTCCATGATTTCGGCGAAGGCGTACGGCGAATCCGCCGGAAACGTCCGCGTCGGCAATCCGGTCTCGCGCGCGGCCTCGTCTCGCGCGTCCTCCCAGGCGTCGGCGAGCGCCTCGTCCAGCCGACCTTTCAGGCCTGGATTCTTTCGCAATTGCCGTTCCACGCGCCGCCGCTGCTCGCGGACCGTGATCGCCCAGGAGCGGCTGCGCGCGACAGGTGGATGATCCCACTTCAGCAGGTGATGCATCAGCAGTCGCAACGCGCTCTCCAAACGGAAATACTGCTCCTCGCCCACGTCGTCGATCTCCTCGGCGACGGCGGCGAGGTCGAGGTCGCCTACCCGCCCCTCGCGCAGCAACGTCGCCGTCTGGCGAGCCCAGGTATAGAGATCCAGCTCCTTCGCGACGAGGCTTTCCGCCTTCGGCTTGGCCAACCCGGACGCCATGGAACCGCTCTCCTCAGCTCAGCGCGACGTTCAGCGCGCTCTCCGGCAGTTCCTGGCCAAAACAGCGCTGGTAGAACTCCGCCACCAGCGTGCGCTCGAGTTCGTCGCACTTGTTGAGGAAGGTCAGCCGGAAAGCGAAACCGATGTCCCTGAAGATTTCGGCGTTCTCGGCCCAGGTGATCACCGTGCGGGGGCTCATCACGGTCGATAGGTCGCCGTTGATGAACGCGTTGCGGGTGAGATCGGCCACCCGCACCATTTTGTTGACGATATCGCGCCCGTCCTTGCGCGCGCGATAGTGCGCGGCCTTGGCGAGCACGATGTCGACTTCCTTGTCGTGCGGCAGATAGTTCAGCGTCGTGACGATCGACCAGCGGTCCATCTGGCCCTGATTGATCTGCTGCGTGCCGTGATAGAGCCCCGAAGTGTCGCCTAGGCCAATCGTGTTGGCGGTCGAGAACAGCCGGAAAGCCGGGTGCGGGCGAATGACGCGGCGCTGGTCGAGCAGCGTCAGTCGGCCCGAGACCTCGAGCACGCGCTGAATAACGAACATCACGTCGGGCCGCCCCGCATCGTATTCGTCGAAGCACAGAGCGATGTTGTTCTGAAGCGCCCACGGCAGCATGCCGTCACGGAATTCGGTGATCTGCTTGCCGTCCTTGAGCACGATCGCATCCTTGCCGACCAGGTCGACGCGCGAGACGTGGCTGTCCAGATTGATGCGCACCAACGGCCATTTGAGCCGCGCGGCGACCTGCTCGATGTGCGTGGACTTGCCGGTGCCGTGATAGCCCGTGACCATGACGCGGCGATTGAAGGCGAAACCGGCGAGAATCGCGAGCGTGGTGTCGCGGTCGAAGAGGTAGTCGGGATCGAAATCCGGCACGTGCTCGTCGGCCATCGAATAGGCGGGCGCCTCCATGTCCGAATCGATGCCAAACACCTTGCGCACGGAGACCTTCGTATCGGGTGGGCCGGCGACGGGCGTGGAGTAATCGGACGGCGAGGGCGCGGGGTCGGCTTTCATGGGTCCTCCAGACCCTGCCGCGGCGGCGCCAGGGAAATGGACTTATACAAACATTCCGCCGCTCGGTGAAAGGCCGCCGGCGGGAGTAAATTTTTCGCGATGGGCGGCGGTTCTGCGCTCGCGCGTCAGACCAGCTTGTTCGACCTCAGGAAATTATAGGCCTGGATGATCTCGCGCAATTTGTCTTCCGACGACCGGTCGCCGCCGTTGGCGTCGGGATGGTGGCGCTTCACCAGTTCCTTGTATTTGGCCTTGATGGTAACTTCGGTGGCTTGGCCGTCGAGCTCCAGCGAATAGAGCGCCTTCAGCGCCAGCGCGTTGTAGCGCGGGGCTTGCGCGGCGTCGCCGGTTCGTCTGGCGCCCTTGCGGCGCATCGAGCGCGCCTCGGCGTAGACGGTCTCGTCGACGTGGGGCGCGCCGTGCGCGCCGCCGCGCGGACCCATTTTCCAAGTGGGGCGATGTCCGATCGCCTCCGCCGAACGATACCGGGCAAGCGCGTCGTCGTCCATCCCCTTGAAATAATCGTAGGTCGCGTTGTATTCGCGCACGTGATCTTTGCAAAAGCAGAAGTACTCGCCTTCGCGATCTCGCCCCTTGGGCGCCTTGAAGACGCCTTCCCCCTTGCAACCGGGATGGCTGCAAATCGCCGCGGTCGCCGTCGGCGCCGGGGCGTTCTTGCGCGACGATTTCACGCGGATGCGATCGAAGAGGGGCGAATTGAGATCCATGACTGAAACCTTAGGCGCCGACTTGGACGACGGCAAGCGCGTATTCGACACGTGAGCTATAATGCCCCCACGGGAATAACGACCTGTGACCAAAAGGCGACAGCCGCCTCTGTTCGATACGACGCCTGATTACGACTCTTCGCTTGCGCCGGGCCACGCCGCGCGTCGCGAACAACGAGGGATGCCCGCCATGACCATGAAGCAACGGATCGAAGCCCGCCTGACCGCAGGCCTGGCGCCGATCGCGCTCGAGGTTTTCGACGAGTCGGACCGGCACAAAGGCCATTCCGGCGCGCGGGAGGGCGGAGAGACTCACTACCGGATAGATATCGTCGCGGACGGCTTCGCCGGCAAGGGCAAGGTGGAGCGTCATCGCATGGTTTACGGCTTGCTGAAAGAGGAATTCGCCGCGGGCGTCCACGCGCTCGCGCTACGGACGCTCGCGCCGGGTGAGGAATGAGCGCGCCGGACCCTGCGCCATCCACGCGCCTCGCCTTCGAGCTGACAGCAGAGGAAGCCGGGATCGCCGCCTCGCGCGCCGCGCTGCGCCGAGCGCTCGCCGGCGGATTGACCTCGCGCCATTTGGCGCCGCTCGCGGCCTTCGTGCTGGCGATTGGCTTCACCGCGATTCTGGCGTCTACGAGCCTGATCAGCCGCCGGCACGGGGAAGTCGCTTTGTTGCTGGCGACGGCGGCTTTCATGATCCATCGTCTTTGGAGCCGCCGTCGCTTCGCGGTGGCGCGCCGAGAGAGCGCGGCGTCGATCGAGACGATACGCGCGGGCGGCCCCTTCGTCCTCGCCGTCGATGAACAAGGCCTCACGCTGACCGGGTCGACTGCCGCGCGCTGGAATTTCTCCGACGGCCTGGAGGCGGAGGATGCCGGCGGCATGATCTATTTCTGGCCGCGTTCAGGCGCGCCGGCCGTCCTGCCCGCGCGTGCGTTCCCGAGCGCGGAAGCGGCCTCCGAATTCGTCGGCTTGGCTCGGGCGGGAATCACGAAGGCCGCTCGCACGGGCCGGACGGGATGAAAATAGCCCCCTCTTCTGCTTGGCGGGGGAGGGTCGAGCCGAGGGCGCAGCCGCGACTCCTCATCCGCGCCATAGCCCGTCGAAAAGATGGGGGTCTTCGGCGCCCTCTGGCGCCACCTTCTCCCGCAAATCCGCCTACTTCGCCGTACAGGCGAAACTGGCGGCCTCCGTCCGGGCGCCTTGGCCGGAAAAGCGCGCGACCGCCGGATAGGCGCACCAGGGTCGCTGCGCGGCGATTCCCTTGCTCGGGTCGTCCTCATGACACGAGGTCGCCGTGATCTGGGTCGGCGCCACGCCGTCTTCGACCCAGTGCGCGAGCGCGGACACCACGTCATGCGTGGGATCGCGGCTGGGCGAGGGGAGGCCGAACACGCCGCCGACCGCATTCGGGCCGGGGCCGCCGCCGCAATGATCCATGCCGGCGGCCATGAAGAGCCGATAGAAGGATTGGATGCTCTCGACGCCGCCCATCTTGGCCGCCACCGACTCGTAGTAGTCGATCGAGCTGGTCGGCGTGATCCCCGCATCGGTCCAGCCGTGATACTGAAGCAGCTTGCCGCCGGCCGCCCGGAAGGCGCCGAGATCCGTATCTGTCGAGTTGAGCGTCTGCGCCGTCTTCGCGTCCGCCTGCGCCAGATCCTCGGAGACGGTTTGGCTGCGGAAATCCCAGTCCGGCTTGTCGAACACCATATTGGCAAAATACCCCGTTCCGAAGCCGTAGAGCAGCGTTCCCATGCCGCGTTTGGGCTCGGTTCCGGTAATCCACAAGGGCCAAGCCGTCGGGCCCGCCTCGCCGCCCGCCGGATAGCCGGGAAAGATCGACTTTCCGGCGGCGTCGTGCGCCCCGGAATAGATCTCGGTCAGCGTCGCGGCCTCGGGAGCAGTTAGGCACTTGTTTGAGGGGTCGCCTTTGCAGACGAGGCTCGCGGGGTCGAAATGGCACTCGCTGGGGTCATCGAGATAGCCTGCCTCGCCATGACACTGCGCTAGCACCGCCTTTGTAACGGTCGACAGTTTCTCAGGCGAAAGCCAGCTGCCCGGCTGGGCCGCCAGAGCTCGCTGGTCCCAGATCGCATTGGTCAGCAATCTCGTCCAGGAATTCGCAGGCGCGCCGGCGACGATCCCGTCATAGTCCTTGGGGAAACGCTGAGCTTCCAAGAGCGCTTCCCGGCCGCCGTCGGAGCAGCCGCTGAAATAGGAATGCGCGGGGGCTTTCGCGTAATAGGCTTCGACGATCGCCTTGGACGCGGCCGCCGATTCGTGGATCGCGCGCCAACCAAAGTCCACGATCTTTTCGGGATGCCCCAGCGCCCAAGCTGCGTCGAGCGTGCCGCCGGAATGGCCGGTGTCGGTTCCCGACACCGCATAGCCGGCCTCCAGCGCCCATTCCATCGGGCCGTAGATCAGCGAGCCGGCGAAGCCGCCGTTGCCGACGCCCTCGTATTTGCCGTTCCACGCCGGTGCGGGCGGCAGCCAGACCTCGAACGCGATGTCCGAGTCCTGAGAGGGTTTGATAGATCCTTCCACACGGCAGAACGGCGCCTTCACCGTTACCGGCGCAGGCGGATCTTTTCCCATGACGCTGAAAGGCGGAGTGATAGCCGTCGCGGCTTTAATCGTAACGCCGCCGAAGATCTTACCTGCCAAGCTTTCGCAACTCGCCGCGGTCGCACCGCTGCTGCTGAAAGAAAGCGCCGCGAACGCAGCGACCGCGCTGACGGACGCCAAAA
>JBAQGU010000595.1:0-2349 GCA_049287975.1 Roseiarcus sp. | reverse complement strand
CGTCGATGCGCTTGGCCATCTCGGCGTCGAACGCCTGCGCCCAGCCGTAGGCCGGCGCGCCGGGCGCCAGCGCCGTCAGATTGTGCACGAGATTGCCGCTGCCGATCACGAGCACGCCCTTTTCCCGCAACGGCTTCAGCTCCCGCGCGAGATCGAGATGCGCCTGCGGCGCTCGATTCAGATCGAGCGAGAGCTGGAACACCGGGATGTCGGCTTTGGGAAACATCTGGATCAGCACCGACCAGGCGCCGTGGTCGAGGCCCCATTGCGTATCGGTCTCGAGGTGGCTGGAGCGCACGAGTTCGATCGCCGCCTGCGCGGCGTCCGGCGCGCCGGGCGCGGGATATTGCTGCGCATAGAGCTTGGCTGGGAACCCGCCGAAATCGTGGATCGTCTTCGGCCGCTCGCCGATATGGACGAGCGTCGTCCCGCGCGTCATCCAATGCGCGGAGACACAGAGGATCGCGTGCGGCGTCGGCAGGCGCTCGCCCATCGCGCGCCAGGCGCGGCTGTAGGGATTGTCCTCGATCGCATTCATTGGATTCCCATGCCCGACGAACAGCGCCGGCATTCGCGGCGTCGAGGGCAGATGAGCGAAAGCGGAATTCAGGCTGGCCATGGGCGATCCAGATGCGATTGTGGCGCGGCGCGCCCGACTCCGTTAAGATAATGAACGATTGGCGGCGCCGCCATAGCCGTGCGCTGGCATGCGGACTTGATCCGGGGACCGAGCCGGCGATTATTGATCGCTGCGTTGGTTTACGATCGTTCTCGACGCACGCGAAAATCTGCTATGGTGGTCATGGAGCCGTCATATCGGAGGAAGCCATGGCGAAGGGTCAGATCAAGGGCAACAAGGAAGCCAAGAAACCGAAGGCCGACAAGAATCAGTCGAAGACGCACGTCTCCGCTTACAAGGCGTCGCAAGGCAAGGGCGGCCAGTCGATGGCGCCTCCCGCAAAGAAGTCCTGATCGAACGCCGCAATTCGGCCGCGCTCCGCCTCGTTGCCTCGAGGAGACCTCGGCGCGACCAGCCCGGTTGCATCGCGATCCGACGCAGGTTGGTCTTGCGGCGCCGAGAGATCCCTACCGACGTGGTCGAAGCTGAGGTCCGAAGATGAAAGTGACGATCGAGATCGACTGCACGCCGTTGGAGGCGAGGCAGTTTTTCGGGTTGCCCGACGTCCAGCCGATGCAGGCCGCTCTGCTCGCGCAGATGGAAAAGCGGCTGATGGCGGAAGCGGAGAAGTTCACGCCCGAAGGGCTCATGCAAGCCTGGTTCTCGGGCGGGACGCAGGGTGCGGAGTGGTTCCGCGGCATGGTCGGCGGCCTTTTTCCGAAGCCCGGGGGCGGTGAAGCGCGCTCCGATCCCGCCAAGCGCGCCGATCTCGCCAACAAAGCTTAGATCGTTCTTCGATCCAGCGCGGCCCCGGGTCTCGAGCGAGTCGCCTTGTCTCCCGGGAAGACCCACCGCCGACGGAAATCCAATCGAGCGCGAGGCTGTGAGGCCCGTTGGCGCCTTTCGCGCGCGGCGTCGCGGCGCGCTATAAGGGCGCGACGCGCCAACGGAGCCCGAAAATGACGACCCCTCTGGTGATGACGTTCATCGGCCGCGACAAGCCCGGCCTCGTCAATACGATTTCGCGCAAGGTCGCCGAGCACGGCGGCGACTGGCAAGAGAGCCGGCTCGAGCATCTGGCGGGACAGTTCGCGGGGATCGTGCGGGTCGACGTCCCGCAGGAACAGGTCGGCGACCTGACCCTCGCGCTGCTCGAGCTGGAGGCGAGCGGCCTTCGCGTCACCGTCGAGCAGGGCGACGCGCCGACCGAACCCGCACCTCGCGAGACGATGAAGCTCGAACTTCTCGGGCTCGACAGGCCCGGCATCGTGCGCGACGTGACGGAGGCGTTGAGCCTGCTCGGCGTCAACATCGAGGCGTTCGAAAGCCGGCTGCAGAGCGAGGCGTTCACCGGCGCCCCCATGTTCCAAGCCTCCGCCCGCCTCACCTCCCCCGAAGGCCTCACGGTCGACCGCCTGCGCGCGACGCTGGAGCGGCTGGCGGGCGAGCTGATGGTGGATATCACGGTGGGCGAGGACGAGAAGGGCGCGTGAGCGCCCGCCGGGAACGGACCACGATCGCTCGCCGCCCAAACCCCGATCGTTAGTTAGATGCCCGGCTCGGCCGGGCATGACGGGCGGCCACCGCGTCCGAAATCGCCGGCGCTAACCCGGATTTCTCATCAAACCAAGTGCATCGGGGCTGCGAATCAGCGAAAAGTGTTTTTACGAGAAACGCTTACGCGGACGGCAGGAATTCCCCGATGCAGACAGAGTGTAGCACGACGCTGT
>JBAQGU010000594.1:0-5985 GCA_049287975.1 Roseiarcus sp. | reverse complement strand
TCCTGTTGCTGATAATCCCGCGTTCGATCGACTATGAGCGGCAGCACCTTCCGTCGGTTCAAAGCTGGCGCACGAATTGAACGTAAATTGGACCGGCTTCATTGACCAACGCGGCCAGCCTGCGCCGAGCGCTGAAATGTCATATTTGTTTGACGCCCAGCGCATCCATCGCCCTATGGGAAGCGGCGTTCGCCGACGCCCCGCGCCTCACGCCGACGAAACCCGACATCGAGCCGAAAATCGCTTGCCGCTCGTTTTCCGTGGAAGTCAGGTAAGGATATCTCGAGTGAACGCGATCTCGCACCTGGCGATAGTCCCACACCAACAAGAAGACGGGCTTGGCGATGCCCGGATACAATCTGGCCTCAGACGCCATCGTCCGACCGAAAATGCGCCAATAGAAAGCCTGATGCGCTTCATGAATTGTCGCGAGCACATAATCGGCGCCGTAATGTTCGCACGCCATCCAAGCCACCCGCACGGTCGCGTATGGCAGTTTCGGAAAGCGCCGACGCTCAGTCGCGTCGACGACATGTCGAGTGGGATCGACTATGATCTTACTTTGATCTAGGAGCGGCTGCAGATAGTCTGAATAAACCGTTAGAGCCGGGGCGATCGGCAACCTCTGACTTGCGATGTGGACTCGAATGGAAGCTGCCAGCCGACTTTCCAGATAGAGTCCGAATGTCTTTCCGTTTTCAGTTTGATCATAAGGATCCTTGAAGTATTCAGGCGCTCCCGGTTGCAACATTCCGGCACGCTGGTAACTCACATAGCGAAGTCGATAGATATTCTCTCTTTCCGCATCGATAACCGCTTCTCGGTATTCGATCTCTTGTGTAAACGCTCGTAGCCGTTCGTTGAACCCAAGTTCCGGCGCGCCATCCGAAGCCAGCATGATCTTTCCTTATACCCGCCGCTGAACGAGGACCAACGATGGCACGACTTCGTCGCCTGATTCTTAATGCCGCGGTAGGGTAAACTCGAGATTCCGAACTCGACTCGAGACAGATGCTGTTCGTCGCCCACCCACCTGGACAACGGCATCCACCGGCTGACCGGTCGACTTTGCAAGCCGACCTATGGAACGGATGCGAACAGCGCTTCGTTTCGAAATCGCGGATCGTCGCAGGCCAATTGAAGGCAGAGCGGGGGATCGACCAGGCGGGGCGATCGGCTGGGAGCGGCGTCCGATCGACTGGACCGTCATTGTGAAAAGCGAAGCGACGAAGCAACCCAGGGGCTGCGTGATGCGACCCCTGGGTTGCTTCGCTGCGCTCGCAATGACGATGTGACCCTGACTGTACGGAAGGCGGCTCTATGGGTTCATGCCGCCGAAAGCTTTCTCCCGTTGAAGAGCGCGGAAACTTCTTTGTTTGGCGCCGGTCGACTCAAGAGAAACCCCTGGATTTCATCGACCGCGGTATAGTCGGTGATCAGCTTGAATTCTTCCTCGGTTTCGACGCCTTCCATCACCACGAGCAGGCCCAGATCGGCGCTGAGACGGGTGATGCCGTTGAGCAGCTTGAGCGCTCGGCCTTCACGCTCGAGACCGCGCAAGAACGAACGGTCGATCTTGATCTTATTGAACGGCAGCGAATTGAGATAACTCAGGCTGGAATATCCCGTTCCAAAATCGTCCAGAGAAATCCGAACGCCTATCTGGCGCAATTCGGTGAGCACCGAGCGGGTCATCTGGATATTCTGCACCAACGCCGTTTCCGTCAACTCTATTTCGAGTCGGTGCGGGGCCAATTGGGATTCCCTGAGCGCGGTTCTTACCGATTCGACGACTTGCCGGTCCCTGAAATGCAGGGCCGATATGTTCGCCGCGACACGCACGTCGGTCGGCCACGCCGCGCAGGCCGAGCAGGCGTTTCGCAGCACCCAATCATCCATTTGGAGTATGAGTCCCATTTCTTCCGCTACCGGCACGAATACCGCTGGGGGCACCTTTCCCCGCGTCGGATGGTTCCAGCGGATGAGGGCTTCGCAGCTAGAGAACTTCTTCTTCTCGAGATTATAGATGGGCTGAAAGTGCAGTTCGAACTCGTTTCTGTCGAACGCGCGGCGAAGATCGAATTCGAGGTTGCGGCGGGATTGTGCCTTGATCTCCAATTCGGCCTCGAAAAACCGCCATGTGTTACGGCCCTCCGCTTTTGCCTGGTAGAGCGCCATGTCGGCGTTGCGCAGGAGCGAGCCGATGTCGACGCAATTCTCGGAGACGCTCGCGATTCCGATGCTGGCGCCGATGCCGATCTGATGGTCGCCGATCTGATAGGGCTTCGACAGGTCTTCGATGATCGCGCGGGCGATTTCCGCGACGTAGCCCCGGTCCGTCGCAGGGCGCAGAAGAACGACGAATTCATCGCCGCCGAATCGAGCGACGAGATCGGTCAAAGACGTCGTGGTGAGCAGGCGTTCGGCGACCGCGCGGAGCAATTTATCGCCCACCGCATGACCCAACGTGTCATTAACCTGTTTGAACTGATCCAGATCGACGAACATCATCGCGCAAGACGAGCTCGGCGCCGAACTCAATATGTCTTCCGCGCGTTCGTGGAATTCCGTCCTGTTGGGCAGGCCGGTCAATGAATCGAACCGAGCCAGTTCGTTGATGCGCGCTTGCGTAATCCTTCGTTCCGTCACGTCTTCGAACAGAACAACGGCGCCTCCGTTGGACATGGGTTGCAAGGTCAAATCTAGCGTGCGGCCATTTGTCGTCTGCAGAAGCAGCTCTTCGAAGGCTTCGCCGCCGATCCTCAAATGCAATCCATCTACGACTTCGCTTATCTCGTCCTTGCAGACTCCGCCTGCCTCAGCGGAATGATGAAGCAACTCCTCGATCGTGACCTTCGTGCCGCAGAAGCTCGGTTGCAACTTCAATAGATCAAGGAGACGCTGGTTGGTCACGACGACCCTTCCATCGTTGTCCAGCATTGCCAGTCCATGGGGCATGTTGTTCAGAGCCGTGTCGAATCTATCGGCCAGCACGGTCACGTCCCGCGCCTTGAGCAAGGCGTCGAGATAAACCCCTCGCAATCGAAACGAGATCTTCCTCATCGTGAGGAAAGAGGGAAGCACGACAAGAAACCCAAGGAACCAGTAATATCCCCCGCCCAAGCTCAAGGCCGTGAATATCAACAGGCCGGCGATCAAAAGCAGCACGTTCGCGAGCAGGTTGCTGGCAAAATTCCGGCCCGGGATGCCGATCAGGAAGAAGGCGGTGATGGTCAAAGTCGTCACGCGAGCGAACGAATCTCCGTTCGCAAACGCCATTATGCAGGAAGCGCCCAACAGGCCGACATGCATGGCCGCTCCGGCGACATATGAAATCTCCCATCTCCGGAGCGCGTCCGCGCCTCGAACGACGATTGCCGGGCGATTATAGATGCTCATCACGAAACAGCGCAGGAGCCCCACCAAGGCGAGGCCGAATGCGATGATCGCGAACTCGAGTTTTGCAGATTCGAAGCTGACGCAGAGCGTCATCAGACTCGCCGCGAACGCCCCGATCCAGAGCGAGTTGAAGTCGCAGTACATCGCGTCGACCTGCGCGCGATAAATGTCCTCGGGAACCTCGCCTTCAAGAGACCGTCGATTGACCATGAAAAATCAGCTCGGGTTCCACGAGACGGCGCTTCGTCGACCGAATTTTTGAGCCGCAATGCTAAACAAGCCGTTGCGATGTCGCCGTTTCCCCCAACCGGGTTCACCATCCTCAGGAAAACCTCGGGAATATAGGTTGTCGAGACGTTAATGCGGATCGGCGATTCCTCCTGGAAGGGTGCGCCGCGGCTTTGCGGACGGCTCGGCGTCCGCGAGGTCGCGAGCGAAGCGGTCATTCCTCGAAATTGTTGATCACCGCGTCGGCGATCGCACGTTTGGTGATGATGCCGACGACGTCGCCGGCCCTCGGCCGACCATCGCCGCTGAAGACGATGGCGGCTCCTCCGCGACGGCGTTTCAACCGCGCGAACACGAGGCTGAGAATATCGATGTCCCGGCAGACGACGATGCGTCCTTCGACAAATCGGTCGATCGGAATCTCCGGATTCCTGATCGACTCCATCCATAGACCCGAGCGGGGCGGTACGAGACCGGTAATCCGGCCTTCCCGTTCGACGACTATGGCGCGCGAATCGTCCGCGCTCTCGGCGCCGAGCGCTTCCTTCAAGGACGTTCCGGCCTTGGCGAGGATGAATCGCCGCTCCATAATGTCCTGCGCCTGCTGCTCGAGATAGAGATTGACGTGCCGCTCCTTCGGAATGCTGTGGCCGCGGTGGCGTAGCTTGATCGTATAGATCGTTTCTCCGATCAGCGCCCGCCGGACGCCCGCCGCAACCGCGACGGCGACGATGACCGGAACGATTATGGCGTAGTCGCGCGTCATTTCGAAAATCATGACGATCGCGGTCATCACCCCGCCGGTCCCCGCGCCGACCATCGCGGCCATGCCTACGATCGCCGCCGAAGGCAGAGTCAGGCCGGAGTGGGGAAGCAGCGGGCTCGCGAGCGTCGCGAAAGCCGCCCCCAGCGTCGCGCCGAGGTAGAGCGAGGGCGAGAAAATTCCGCCGGACGCGCCACAACCCAGGCTGATCGTGGTCGCGAGCAGCTTCAGCGCGAACACCAGGGCCAGCAGGTCCGCGGACGTCATATTCTTGTCGAGGATCGACTGGATGACGCTGTAGCCGACGCCATCGACGTAGGGATGGCCAAAGGCGTGCGTCAGAACCACCATCATCAAGCCGATGATCGCCATTCCCAACGCATTCTGGGTGTACGCATTTCCCGGCAGCTTGGGAAACCCGTCCTCCATGACCACGAGCAGGCGGATGAAAGCCCAGGAGGCGAGCCCGCATAGAATCCCGAGCGCCAGGAAAGCGATCGCGCCTTCGAGCCCGAACGTCTCCGGCGGCGGAAATCGAATTTCGGGAACGCTGAACGCGGGAGCGGGCCCGAGCACGCTTCGACCCAGCGAAGTAGCGGCGCCGGTCGCGATGACGACGGGAAGAAAGGTGCGGTTTGAAACCTCCGGCAAGAGAATTTCCAGCGCGAACAACACGCCGCCGAGCGGCGTGTTGAAGGTCGCGGCGATGCCCGCGCCGGCACCGGCCGAAAGCAGCGTGACCTTCTGCCAGGTCGAAAGCCGGATCGCCTGGGCGAAGGCCGAACCCAGCGCCGCGCCGATCTGGATGATCGGCCCTTCCCGACCGACCGCCGCGCCGCTGCCGATCGACAACGCCGACGCCAGCGACTTGATGACCGCGACCTGCCAGCGGATATTGCCGCTCTTGTAGAAGACCGCGTCCATCACCTCGGGAACGCCATGACCCTTGGCTTCGGGGGCGAAGCGCTGGACCAGGAACACCACGACGAGCCCGCCGAGAACCGGCGAAAGGACGACGAAATCGCCGAACCGGCTCGGGCCTTCGCTGACGTTCGCGTCATACCAGATGCTGAACGTCCCGTTGTACAGCGCGTTGTGAAAGAGGCCGATCAGCGCGCGCAGGGCGACGGCGCCGACGCCGGTCATGACGCCGACGACCAGAGCGAGCACGCAGAGAACGAGCAGGCCGACGCGCCGCTCCTCGTCCTGCGCCGCCCGGCGGCCGACAACCGCCGACGAGCTTTTCTCGGCCGAATCAGAAGCTTGCGCTGAAGACATCAGGTCCTGCGGTTTTCGTTGGGGCAGCGCGCGAAGGCGCGATGACCCCCGGCGGAAATGCCGGGGGATAGCACGTTCGGCCAGAATTGCGGAAGTGCTGATGCCGACGCCCCCGGCGAACGCCCCTCTCGCGCTCTTGCCGAGGCTGTCGCCGATACGAATGGCGGAGCGAGATTCCTTTCCCGTTTCGTGTGATATCAAGGGTTTGCGAGGAGGAAAATTTCCCTCCCTTGCAACGACATCAGCCGAAACGCTCCCTGCCTCCAACAGGCCACGGAGAGCCGACGCGGCGCCGTCGCGCTTTGTACCATATCTTG
>JBAQGU010000593.1:0-7288 GCA_049287975.1 Roseiarcus sp. | reverse complement strand
TCCAAACGTCTGACGACATCCTGCTTGAACGTCGTCGAAAATAAACGCACCCGATGATTTGACATGTCGCCTCCGAGAAAGGCCATGTCACAGATTCGTTGTGTCTCGGTTTAAGGGCGCAGTTCAGTTCTGTAAAGTGCCACCGTAACCAATTTTAGCGGGTCACGAGGAGGATGATCTGCTTCGCGAAGGCGTCGGTCAGTGGCTCTCGGGAAAACCAGCGTCGATAAAAAAGTGGGCCGACAAGCGCCGCGATCAGCATCGCGATATCCGTTTCTTCCGGCAGTTCGCCCTTTTGCACAGCCCGGCGTATGACTATCTCGAAGGGCGCCGAATGGTGTTGTTGAAGTGCGCTGTAAGTGTCGGCAACGTCCGGGTCTCGCTCGGCTGCGTCAATGATCGAGGGAAGCACCGAGGTCCATTTGGCTGACCGCAATAGATCGGCGAGATTTGTCATCAGCGCCGTTATGTCTGTCACGAAGCTTCCAGTGTCCGGTACGGCTTGAGGCGTGCTGATCGTCGAGCAGGCATCCCGCAGCAGGTCGGCTCGGGTTGGCCAGTGTCGATAGATTGTAGTTTTCGCGACGCCCGAATGGCGCGAGATTTCATCGACGCTCACGCCGCCAAAGCCGCGCTCGAAGAGTAGCTCGGCCGTGACGCCGAGCACCCTTTCCCGTGAACGGCGGACGCGATCGTCGAGTGATTTGGCGTCGTGCGCGGCGACGACAGGCAAGTTTGGTTCGGTGAGTGTGCGTTTTTTCGACATGGGCCAAGAGAGGGGTTGACAGAAACGCTACGCTACGGTAGCGTATCTGATACTCAATGTCAATCCTTGGGAGATCGTCATGAAATTCGCATCCACCCGTCTGATCGCAGCAGATATCAAGGGCATGGTTGCCTTCTATGAAATGGTCTCCGGGCTATCTGCGGACTGGCTGGCGCCTGTCTTCGCCGAAATCGTCACCCCGGCGGCCACGCTTGCCATCGGCAGCGCTGAAACTGTAGCCTTATGGAAGGAGGGCAGCGCTGAGCCCGGCGCCAACCGCACGGCCTACATCGAGTTCCAGGTAGAGGATATCGACGCGGACTACGAGCGTCTGAAGGATAAAGTCCAACTCGTGCACGCACTCAAAATGATGCCATGGGGCAACAAGACATTTCAGTTCCGTGACCCCGAAGGCACGGCTGTCTCGCTCTATATGCCGGCCACCGATGAGGCGAAAAAACGCTTCGAGTCGCGGTAATCTCGGGAGGGCAGATGAACATTGATCGTGTCGTCCTTCCCTCAACTCCTATTCTTAGAGGAGCGGAGGTTTGCGAGAACCAAGCGGCTGCCTTCGGCCTGCCTTCAGGCGCGAAATCTCATTTCGAGCCGAACGGCAGAAAAATCGCGTTCCAAGGCGGTAGTTATTTGCTATCATCCCGCGTTTCGGATTTTTGAAATTCGTTTTTCGAAAAACACGAATTTGTGCTATCGTTCTTCTTCGACCTTCTCTGCTCCGAGCCCTCGACCCATGGCGCTGCGTTTTGAGACTGCCCGTTCGGCACGGCCCCCGCGCCGCCGAACCGCCCGGCCGGCGGCCGGCTTCCCACCACTCGTCAGCCCGATCGCCGCAAATCCGAGAGCGGCGCCGAAGCCTTCTCGACGCGTCCCGTCCCCCGAATCGGCCCAGCAAATCCCGCAGCGATCGCGGCGCTGCCGGCCGAGCGGATTGGCTCGCAAATGGCGCCGCAAAGGCTTGAAAAGATTGAATCCGCGCCCGGAAATGGTATGGCCCCGGAAACCCCGGACCCCCAACATCTGGTACAAGAGCGCCGTCGGCGGGCTCGCCGAGCCCGCTCGCGTCTCCGTCGCGCGCGACAAATGCTACGCGCGGGAGAGGGGGAAGGAATTTTTCCTGACTGCAAAGCCTTGAAAAGTCACGAAATGCGGAAAAGATCTCACCCGAGCCGGCTCATGGAACTACCCACTCGGGAAGCCGGCGATGAAGACAGCTCTGCAAGTCCGCGGCTCCGCGGAAATCGACGGCCTCGAGCAAGCAGCGCCTCCTCGCCTCGACCGGAGCGAAGCTCCTCGCGGCGCGCGCAGGGCCCCGGCGAATGCGGACGCTGCGGAGGGGGAGGAAAATTAGCCTGGCTGCAAAGCCTTGAAAAACCACGAAACGGGAAAATAGCCGCACCCGAACCAAGCCATCCAAATACCGACGGCGATGACGACGGCTCTGCAAGTCCGCGGCTCCACCGGAAATCATTTTCATGCCGCCGCCCTCCCCTGTTGACCCGCGCCCGGTCCTTGGTTCAGAAACCAGCATGCTTCGCTTCGCGCACGCGGGACGAGCGTGGCCGGACGGCCGGCGCGACAGGATGAACCCGTGGTCCAACTCACCCTCCCCCAGAACTCCCGCCCGACGCCCGGCAAGTCCTGGCCGGCGCCGGCAGCCGCGAAGCGCACCACGGAATTCCGCATCTATCGCTGGAACCCGGACGACGACGCCAACCCGCGCATCGATGCGTACTACGTCGACCGCGACGACTGCGGGCCGATGGTGCTCGACGCGTTGATCTGGATAAAGTCGAAGATCGATCCGACGCTGACGTTCCGGCGCTCCTGCCGCGAGGGCGTCTGCGGCTCCTGCGCGATGAACATCGACGGCATCAACACGCTCGCCTGCACGCGCGGCATGGACGAGATCGAAGGCGCGGTGAAGATCTATCCGCTGCCGCATCTCGAGGTCGTCAAGGACCTGGTGCCGGACCTGACCAATTTCTATGCGCAGCACGCCTCGATCGAGCCCTGGCTGAAGACGACGACGCCGCCGCCGGAAAAGGAATGGCGGCAGACCCCGGAGGATCGCGCCCACCTGGACGGTCTCTACGAATGCATCCTCTGCGCGTCCTGCTCGACCTCGTGTCCGAGCTATTGGTGGAACGGCGACCGCTATCTCGGCCCCGCCGTGCTGCTGCAGGCCTATCGCTGGCTGATCGATTCGCGCGACGAGGCGCAGGGCGAGCGGCTCGACGATCTCGAGGATCCGTTCCGGCTCTATCGCTGCCATACCATCATGAACTGCGCCAAGACCTGCCCCAAGGGGCTCAACCCCGCCAAGGCGATCGCGAACATCAAGTCGATGATGGCCGAGCGGCGGGTCTGACGGCGCGTCGCCCGTGGACGTGAAGCCAGGCGCCGCTGTCGTTGCGAGAAGCGTAGCGACGAAGCAACCCGGGGGCGTCGCGACGCCAGCCGCTGGGTTGCTTCGCTTCGCTCGCAATGACGGCGCGCATCCCTCGCCCGCCAGAATCATCCTCGCCTTCGTCGCGATCTGCGCGATCGAAAAGGGGGTCGCGATGCTCGCGACCGGCTTCAACGACGATGAGGCCTACACGCTCGTCATCTCGCGAACCCTCGCGCTTTCCTACTTCGACCACCCGCCGCTGCATCAATGGATTTTGCACGGCTTCGTCGCGCTGTTCGGCGAGAGCCGATGGGCGCGCGCGCCGTTCTGGCTGATGATCGTCGCGATCAACTGGCCTCTGTTCGGGCTGACGCGCCGACTGTTCGGCGTCGAGGCGGCGCTGTGGGCGCTCTTCGCGTTCAACGCGACGGCCTACTTCCTGGTGCTGCCGGACGGGTTCATCATGCCCGATATGCCGCTGCTGCTGTTCCTTGCCGTCGCAGGCTGGGCGATCGCCGAAATCCTGTTCGCCTCGCCCGGCGGGAGGTGGAGCGCGGCCGCCCTCTGGTCGATCGCCGGTCTCGCGCTGGGCTGCGCCGGGCTCGCCAAATATTCGGCGATTTTCGCACCCGTCGGCCTGCTCGGATTTTTCCTCGGCTCGCCGCGCCATCGTCACTGGCTCTGGGATTTCAGGCCTTGGCTCGGCGCCGGCCTCGCGCTCCTCGTCTTCGCGCCGGCGCTCGTCTGGAACATGCAGAACCACTGGGTTTCTTTCGCCTTCCAGTCGAACCGCGTGGTCCCGGGCCTCGCCTTCGGCGGCAAGGCGTGGACCGCGGTCGCGGAGGGCCTCGGCACCCAGGTCGCGTCGATCTCGCCCTGGGTCGGCGCACCGCTGTTGTTAGCGCTGGCGCGGGGGTTGCGCGCGCGCGCCGACGGGGGCGAGCGTTTCCTGTTCTGGCTGACGATGCCGCCCGTGGTCTTGTTCGCGCTGATGCCGCTGCTCGGGCAGCGCGCGATCCCGCATTGGTTCAATTCCGGCTGGCTGTTCGCATTTCCGCTGGTGGGATATTGGCTGAGCGCGAGAAGCGTCGGCTGGCTGCGAACATGGTCGTGCGCCAGCGCGGCGCTATCGGCGGCGACGGTCCTCGTCTATCTGGCCGCCATCATCGTCGGGCCGTCCTGGTTTCTTCCATTCGCGCCGAGCGGCGTGCGCGATCCCACCCGATTCAGCTATGACTGGCCGGACCTGCGCTCTGCCGCGGCCTGGCGCTCGCCATCTATGTCCCCGCCCGATTTCGTGGTGGTCGACAATTGGCGCGTCGGCGGCCGGGTCGGGGTGGCGCTGGGGCCAAAAGTCGCGATTTGCGCCTTCACCACCGACCCTCGCGGATTTGCTTTCCAGTGCGACCCCAAAACATGGGTCGGCAAGAACGCGCTCCTCGTCGTTCCCAGGGAGAGCGCCGGCGCCGCCCTGCCCGCCTTGACCCGCTATTTCGAGGCGGTCGATCCAAGCGAGGATTTCGCGGTCGGCCGGGGGGGCCGCGCCGAGCGTGTTATCACCTTGGCGCGCGCGCGAATTCTCACGCGCGCCTACCCCCTGCCGTACGGTCCTTGAACGGCGGCGCCGTGGCCGAACGCGTGGGATCAGGCGGTCCTGCCGAGGGTGCGCAGGTGTGCGTCGAACAGCGAACTCGCAAAATCCGCGATATCGCGGGAGCCCTCGCGCATCAGGGAAAACGGCGTCGGCCGCCGCGCGGTCAGCCGGCCGGTGAACTGATTTTCCTCAAACGTGAAATGGGTCTTGAACTTCGAGGCCAGATGCATCATTCCGACGTTGTCGGGCTGGCAGACGATTTCGATCGTCTCGACCCCATGATTGCTCGCCGCCCGCACGATCCGGCCGAACAATTGCTCGCCGATGCCGCGACGGCGGAAATCGTCTTCGACGCTGAACGCGGCCTCGGCGTGGATGTGGCGTTGAAACGGCGCCTGTTCGCTCCAGATCGCCTCCTTCGATCGCAACTCGCCGGCGCCGCGTAGGCGGCCATCGACGAAGGCGCCGAACACGAGATCGCCCTGGCCGAAGCAGCTTTCGGCGTACTGCGCGATGAAGTCGTCGGACATGCCGCCGCCGAACCGCTGCTGACGGCTCCGGGAATCGAGCCGCAACAGGTGGTCGCGGAAGGCCGCCATGTCCCCGTGCCAGAGGCGGCGAATGTCGACGGACCGAGCGGGGATCGTAGGAGTGTTCGACATGGCGTAACTCTCGAGTTTTCGCTGAGGCGAATCATCCCTACCGTCATATTGTGCATCGCAACATCTTTCGCAAGCCTCCTCGAGGCCTGCGAGCGCACGAGGACTTAGCCCCGCGATCGGCCCAGCGGTTGATCAGACGCAACGATTCGGGCATCCCAAGCGCCTCGAGGATCGGGCCTTTTCGTCGGCGGACGCGAATTTTACTCATTTTTCATTAACTTTGTGCAGGATGACGGGGTCCGTCCGCGACGCTGAGCCGGCAGGTCGGATTTTTGCCCGCTTCTCGGCGCAACTCGCGCCGGGGAAATGGGTCGCGCCCAACGCCGATCGCGATCGACGAAGGAATGAAGCCAAATGTCGCAAATCGCCCGCCTGCTCGCCTCTTGCGGTCTCGTAGTCGCCGTCGCGTCCGGCGTCCAAGCCGAAACCGTCAAGAAGCCGGAGAAGGACGCCGCCAACAAGCCGGCGCTGGTCGCGAGCTACGGCGACTGGAGCGTCTTCCAGAGTCAGGCCGGAAAGTCTCACATCTGCTATACCTTGGCCCAGCCGAAGGAACGCGCGCCGGCCGATCTGAAACGCGATCCCGCCTACGCCTTCATTTCGGAGCGGCCCGGCGAGCGCGTGCGCAACGAGGTCTCCTTCATCATGGGTTTCGAGGTCGGAGCCGCCCCGCCGGCCGCCGATCCGAAGGACAAGAAAAAGGCGGACGCGAAGGACAAGAAATCGAAGAGCGATCCGATCTCTCCGACCGCGGTCATCGGCGATGCGGAATTCGAACTCCTGCCCAAGGGCAATAACGTCTGGGTGAAGAACGCCGCGCAGGAGAGCCAGCTGATCGACGAAATGCGCAAGGGCGCCAAGCTGACGGTCAAAGCGGCCTCCAAGAAGGGCAACGTCACGATCGACAGCTATTCGCTCGCCGGTTTCAGCCAGGCGATCGATCGCGCGCTCAAGGATTGCCCTGGGACTTGAACGGCGCGCTCATGAATTCACATCGGCGCTTCGCCAAGCTGGATGGCTGTGAATTCTTCATTCGCTCAAAACCCAGTCTCGTCGCCGGATGCTCGGCGATTGACCATTCTCCCCGCCATGCGCAAGGCGCCCAACCTCTCTTGACGCCGTTCGTCCGAGCGACTATCTCAGCGCCGCTTCTTAGCACTCGCGTTGATAGAGTGCTAACGACGCCTCGCAAGAGACCTCCAGGCCGACGCAGGCGTCGGCGAACTCGAGACAGGAAGCCAATCCAAATGAAATTCAGTCCCCTGCATGACCGTGTCGTCGTCAAGCGCCTCGAAGGCGAGGAGAAGACGAAGGGCGGCATCATCATTCCGGACACCGCCAAGGAGAAGCCGCAAGAAGGCGAGATTATCGCCGCGGGCCCCGGCGGTCGCGACGAAAGCGGCAAGTTGACGCCCCTCGACGTCAAGACTGGCGACAAGGTGCTGTTCGGGAAGTGGTCCGGCACCGAGGTCAAGATCGACGGTCAGGACCTCCTGATCATGAAGGAATCTGACATTATGGGCGTCATCGGCTGATTTTGGGGGCGAATGGGAGCGGCGAATAGCGAATGGGAATTCCCATTTCTTCGCCGCACATCCGAGTTCGCCACTCGCTACTCGCTATTTGCTCTTTCAAAAACCAAAGGAAATGAACCAACATGGCTGCCAAAGACGTACGTTTTTCCACCGATGCGCGCGACAAGATGCTGCGCGGCGTCGATATCCTCGCCAATGCCGTCCGGGTGACGCTCGGCCCGAAAGGCCGCAACGTCATCCTCGACAAGTCGTTTGGCGCGCCCCGCATCACCAAGGACGGCGTTACCGTCGCCAAGGAGATCGAGCTCGAGGACAAGTTCGAGA
>JBAQGU010000592.1:0-1543 GCA_049287975.1 Roseiarcus sp. | reverse complement strand
TGGCAGATCGCCGCCGCGAGGGCGTCGGCGGCGTCCGGGGAACGCGCCTCGCTCGCGGGCAACAGCATCTTGACCATCATCGCCACCTGCTGCTTTTCGGCATGGCCGACGCCGACGACCGTCTTCTTGATCAGATTGGCCGCGTATTCCGCCACCGGCAGGCCGCCGAGCGAAAGCGCCGCCAGCGCGACGCCGCGCGCCTGACCGAGCTTCAACGCCGATTGCGGATCGCGGTTGACGAAGGTCTCCTCGACCGCGCCCTCGTCAGGCCGCTCGTCCTCGATCAGCTTGGCGAGCGCCCGATGAATGTAGGCGAGCCGCCCGGCGATCGCGGTCGCCGCATCTGTCTCAATCGAGCCGCAGCCGATGAAGGCCAGGCGCGAACCCGTGACCTCGATCACGCCCCAACCGGTGTTGCGCAAGCCTGGATCGACCCCGAGGATGCGAATCGCGCCCGTGTTCATGAATTGATCTCATACGCAAACGAGGCCCGGCTGGCCAGCGCGGAAGGCGCGGGCCCGCATGAGGGTCGCGCCGCCACGTGCATGCGCGAAGGACAGCCTTGCGGCGTCGTTGCAGCCCGGATGCCCGGGGTCGCGAGTACGATGCCGGCGCGCTGCGTCCAAGACGGCTCCCAACGGCACGAAGCTCGCCCGCAGTTTCGAGCCAACAAGGGCATCCCACTCGACGCCCAGGCGCATGGCAAACTGATCAATAATCGGCCGAAAACGAGTGCGCTACGAATTCCTCAGGACAACCAATGCCAAGGGCTCGAGAGATAGGCCGAAGCGAACTCGTCGAATCGGCTGATTCCCGCTTGATCGGGGGCTCCCGCCCGCCTACGTCTGGGTGGCGACGTTGGGCAAGCCGCAGCCTGGTGTAAGGACCGCGTGTCCCATAGCCTTTCCTGCAAGCGCTTTGACATTGATCCGCGGGGAGCGCCTGAGAGCCGCCGGGCCAGGTTCGGTCGATAGGCGCGCCGCGCGCAGCCGATGCCCGCTCTCCACTGATGCGGCGTTGCGGGCGGGTTTCAACTGCGCGAACCCTGCGCCATAAGTGGCTTGGCCCTCGCCGATCGATCTCGGCGAATTGATCCCGTGAACGGCGAGGGTAGATAAAGGACAGCCCATGTCAGGCCCTGGGCCTCTCGATGCCGCCTGGCGGCTGGCATTCCGCCTTGGTTTCCCACTCGCCCGCGTCTGGTGGCGGCTTCGGCGCGCGCGGCATGAAGGAGCGCTGGTCGCGGTCCATGTCGATCGAGCCCTTCTGCTCGTGCGCTCCTCATATCGGGTCGAGTGGAATTTCCCAGGCGGCAGCGTCAAGCCCGGCGAGACGCCCGACGCAGCGGCGCGGCGCGAGTTGGCCGAGGAGATCGGTCTTATCGCGCCGCGGCTGCTGCCCGCCGGTGAAGCATCAGGGAAATGGGACGGGCGGAGAGACCGGGTGCACTTCTTTGAACTGCTACTGGACCGGCTGCCAGAACTGCAACTCGACAATCGCGAGATCATCGCTGCGCGGCTCGTATTGCCAGAGGAACTGCGCG
>JBAQGU010000591.1:0-5933 GCA_049287975.1 Roseiarcus sp. | reverse complement strand
CTGGCGTTTTACGTGGGATGTCTCAATCTGCATGAACAATTGCTCAAGAAGGGCGAACCCATCGCGTTTCCGATACCCGCGGGTCCCGGCGAACGCAAACTCGCATTCGATGGATTGTATGACGTATGCCTGACCTTGAAAATCGATCGCAGGGTCATAGGAAACGAGCTGAATGCAGATGGCAAAGAATTCGTGATCATCACCGGCGCCAACCAGGGAGGAAAGACAACATTCTTACGTAGCATAGGGCTTTCGCAATTGATGATGCAATGCGGCATGTTTGTCGGAGCCAAATCATTCAGCGCAAATGCGTGCAGCGGTATTTTTACCCACTATAAACGTGAGGAAGACGCCACGATGAAAAGTGGGAAGCTGGACGAGGAGCTTGGCAGGCTGAGCGAGATTGTGGATCATATTGGACCAGAGTCCGTCTTGCTATTCAATGAATCGTTTGCGGCGACAAACGAAAGAGAAGGTTCCGAGATTGCCAGGGAAGTCACTTCGGCGTTACTGGAGAAGGGGGTCAAGATATTTTTCGTGACGCATCTATATGACTTTGCGCACAGCGCCGATGAGAAAAATCCGGGGACTTCGATCTTCTTACGAGCCGAGCGGGAATTCGACGGTGCGCGAACCTTCAGGTTGATCGAAGGGAAGCCTCTCGAAACAGGCTACGGTGAGGATTTGTATAATGCGGTATTCGGCGCACAGCTAGCGGCTGATGGCGCGAGGTCCTCCGTTCTGGCTTAGCCTCTTAGCCTCCCTTGGATGGCTTGATTGCGCGCGAGAGCGGCGAAAGTCTGGGCGCCGATGTAGAGGTGGTCGCGGACCGGGTGGGTTCCGCTTGGTGGGCGCGCCGAGAATGAGGCGCTCTGCGACGGCCGCGCTCGGCGAGTGCGTTTGTCGCAAGCGCCCGCGAATCTGCCCCGAACCCTCCCGCCATCGACAGCCGCCCCCGCTCGCGCTAACCTCTCCCCATGCTGTCAGGCCAATTCTCTCGCACCGCACTCGGCGCCGCCGGCCATCGTGCGGCGCATCAGATTCTCGAGGGCGGCCGCATTTTCGCCGATCCGCTCGCGTTGCCCATCCTGGGCGAGGACGCCCAGGCCATACTTGCGGAGGCCAAGGAAAATTCCGCCCGCCGCGGGCTGCGCTTTTTCATCGCGGCGCGGAGCCGCATCGCCGAGGAGGCGGCGCGGCAGGCGGTCGAAGAGGGCGCGCGGCAGATCGTCGTGCTCGGCGCCGGGCTCGACACGTTCGCCTATCGCCTCGAGGGAAAAGACGGATTGCGCGTGTTCGAGGTCGATCATCCCGCGACGCAAGCGGAGAAGCGTAGACGGCTCGCGGCGGCCGGCATCGCGCCGCCGGCGCATCTCACATTCGCCCCTTGCGACTTCGAGCACGCCGAACTCGGCGCCTCTTTGCGCGCGGCCGGTTTCAATCCGAATCGGCGCGCGTTCTTCCTCTGGCTCGGCGTCGTTCCCTATCTCACGGAGGCCGCGATTTTCGCGACCCTCGGCTTCGTCGCCGAGCTGCCCGGCGGCGAGGTCGTGTTCGACTACGCCAACCCAGCCGAGAGGATCGCAGATCCCGCCATGCGCGAATACCACAAAGTCATGGCGGAGCGGGTGGCGGCCGCTGGCGAGGCGTTTCAGAGTTATTTCGTAACGCCCGCATTGCACAAAAAACTGCGCGCGATTGGGTTTGGCGAGATCGAGGACCTCGGCCCGAACGAAATCGCCGCGCGGTTCTTCCCCGAGCGGGCGAAGCCAGGCCGGGCGAATGGGGGGCATGTGGTGCGGGCGAAAATATAGCGGAAACCCTGTAGAGGCTCGCAATCTCTGGACTCGCCCGGTCGCCGTAGACATCACTCGCGGTCGATATCCGCGCTGATGGAATGGCTTCCTCGTCTTCGCGCCGCATGACAATCAGCGGGCGCCGGGCGCTTGATGGGTCGCGGAATCGTCGGGGAGGAAATCGAGCGCGCGCGTCTTGATTTTTGACTGTCGCGGGCCAGAGCCGAGGGTCGAAAGCGCCAGTTCGTCGAAGCGGATCGGCGATCCATGACCACGTTTGCGTCTTGCAAAAAGCCGCGGTTTTAAGCGACTATGCCTCACCGACACCGCATCTGGAAAAGCTCCGCTCAAAATGGGGGACGCGCATGTATCCGGGATTGCATGCCGCCGAGCGACCGAACCATCCGGCTGTCATCATGGCGAGTTCGGGCGCGAGAGTAACCTACAGCGAATTGGAGGCGCGCAGTAATCTGCTCGCCCATCTCCTTCGTTCCATCGGCCTCATGAGGCAGGACCACTACGCGGTGTTCCTCGAGAACCATTCTCGGTTTGTCGAATGCTGTTCGGCGGGCGATCGCGCGGGACTCTATTACACTCCCGTCAATAGCTATCTGACGGCGAGGGAACTCGCGTATATCATCAACAATAGCCTTTCGAAGGTGCTGATCACGTCGCAGTCGCGGCGCGCGGTCGCGATTGAGGCCTTGCGAGCCTGTCCCGAGGTCAAGCTCTGTCTGATCGTCGACGGCCCCGGCGAAGGCGACCGAGTCCGAAATCTGGAAGAGGCGACGGACGGATTTCCCTCCACACCGATCCCTGACGAGTCGCGGGGTTCGGCCTTCTTTTACTCTTCGGGCACGACCGGTCAGCCGAAGGGCGTTCTGCGGCCATTGCCGACCGAATCGCTGACGCAGCCGCTGCCTATACTTGACCTCTGGGAGAAACTCTTCCGGTATCGGCCCGGTCAGACCTACCTCTCGCCTGCGCCGCTCTATCATGTCGCGCCCTTGGTCGGCGTCGCAGCCTCGATCCTGGCTGGGGGCACGGCCATCGTGATGGAACGCTTCGACGCGGTGGATTTCCTGCGGCTTGTCGAGCAATACCACGTCACTCACTGCCAACTCGTACCGACCATGTTCTCGCGCATGTTGAAACTGCCCGAGGCGACTCGCCGCGGCTATGATCTCTCCAGCTTGGAGGTCGCCTATCACGGGGCTGCGCCTTGTCCGATCCCGGTCAAACAGGCGATGATCGATTGGTGGGGCCCGATAATTCTGGAGTATTACGGCGCTACCGAAGGGATGGGGCTCACGTATTGCGACAGCGCGGAATGGCTTGCGCACAAGGGCACGGTCGGCAAGACCGTGGCGGGCGAGTTGCACATCCTCGATGAAGAGATGAAGGAGGTCGCCGCCGGCAAGGCCGGAAAGCTCTGGTTCAAGACCGTATCGCCATTCGAATATTTCAATGATCCCGCCAAGACCGCCGAGGCCAATTCGCCGGATCGCACGTTGAGCACCGTCGGCGACATAGGTCATGTCGACGAGGACGGTTATGTCTATTTGACTGATCGCGCGGCTTTCATGATCATTTCAGGCGGCGTGAACATCTACCCGCAGGAGTGCGAGAACCTCTTGGTCGCGCATCCCAAGGTCGCCGACGCCGCCGTGTTCGGCGTGCCGAACGAGGAAATGGGGGAGGAGGTCAAGGCGGCGGTGCAATTGATGCCGGGGTTCGAGCCGGGGGAGGCGATGGCGGCAGAATTGATCGCTTATTGCCGAGCGCATCTCGCGCATCTCAAATGCCCACGCTCGATCGACTTCGAAGCGCACTTTCCACGCCTCCCCACCGGCAAACTCTATAAGACGCCGCTGCGCGATCGCTATTGGATGGGTCACGCGGGCCGAATAATTTAACGTCTCGCCGACGGCATGTGGCCTGCTCCGGCAACCGGTAGGCGAGCGTTCCGCCCGGCTACCTCATATTCCCCGTATGCCCGAGCGAATACCGGCCCGGCTGCGGCCATACGGTCAGGCCGTGCGGCATGCCGCCGACCGGGATCGTCTTGACCGAGCCGTCCGTCGTGTTGAAGGCGTAGACAACGCCGTCGTAGCGGCCGGACAGCCAGAGCCATTTGCCGTCGGCGCTGACATTGCCCATGTCGGGACTGCCGCCGCCGGGTATCGTCCAGTTCGCGACGATCTTGCGCGTCGCGAAATCCAGCACGGAGACGCTGCCGTCGCCCAGGTGGACGCCGGCGAGGTTGTGCGTCCCGCGATTGGAGATGTAGAGGCTCCTGCCGTCGCGGCTCGGATAGAGTCCGTGCGTGCCGACGCCCGTCTTGATGAAGCCGGTCTCCTTGAACGCGCCGCCGTCGATTACGATCACGCCATCCTGCAGCAGGTCGGCGACGTAATAGGCCGAGCCGTCGGGCGCGACGCGAATGTCCTGAGGAATGTGCCGGGGCGACAATTGCAGCACGCCGGCGAGCGTGTGGTGGACGAGATCGATCTTGGCGAGCCTGTCGTTGTATTCGCAGGTGAAGATCGCGTAGGACCCGTCGAGCGAGAAATCGGCGTGGTTGATGCCCTGGCAGGTCGGCACGCTGATGTAGCCCTGCAGCGCCATCGTGTGGGGATCGCGGAATTCGAGCCGCCGCATCGCCTCGGCGACGATGATCGCGGACCGGCCGTCCGGCGTGAAATACATGTTGTAGGAATCGGGCACGCGGATCGCCTGACCCGGCTTGCCGGTCTTCGGGTCGATCGGCATCACCGATGCGGATCCGCCGCGATAGCTGATGTCGCCGGAAACCCAGAGCGTCTGCAAATCCCACGAGGGTACGATGTGTTCCGCGCTCGGGATGGCGACGAAACTGTCGACGACCTCGAAGGTTTCGGGGTCGATGACGTCGACCTTGCCGGTCGTGAGGTTGGGCGCATAGACCCGCGACAACGCTCCCGCCGTCGCGGGGCTGAAGTTCTCCGCCCCGGTTTCGGAATAGACGTTCTTTGGGTCGATGAGCGGCGGCATTGTCAGATTGGCCGGCGGCAAGCCGGCGAAATTCGGATTGACCGTGGGCAAGCCAGCGAGATTCGGATTGGCGGGTCGCGAGCCGGAGAAATGCGGCTTGGCCGGCCGCCAGCCGAAGAAATGCGGATTGGCCGGTCGCCGGCCGAAGAAATACCGCGCCCCGTGTCCATAGGCGGCGCGCGACGCGTGTCCGTAGGACACGAGCGACACGAAATCGTCGGGCGACCCCTCGACGTCGGCCGGGGCATGGCAAAGCGCCGGACACGGCTCGACGCCGCCGCAATAGCTCGGAATTGTCAGCGAGCGCGCACTGTCGGAAAGCGATCCCGACCCTATCGCCGCGAACAGCGCAAAGGCCGCGGCGCCTGTCAGCGAACGCGAAAGACTCATGGCCCCAATTTCCAACCTCGCCCCTACACGGGGCGTCCGCTTGTTCGAACGGGGATCACGATGGGACATGAGCGATGACTGGGAGATGAACGGCCGGATTGGCGAATGGCGGCGGATTGCATAGTCGTCTCGAATTCTCGCAATAGCACACAACTTCCCTGCCGGTGAAATTACCGAGCCAGGCGGCTGCCGCCGCCGCTCAGGCGGCGCCTTCGGTGAGTATCCGGGGACGACGGCTTGGGATGCATGTGTCAATCCCGGGATCAAGTCCGGAACCTGCATGACGGAAACGGAAAGCGCAGCGCTTATCTCTGGGCGCCGCCTGAAGAAGTCTAGGAGATATCGTGCGAAAAGGAGGATGCCTTTGTCAATTCTGAACAGATATTCATATACCACGGGCCCAACACGATAATTTTATCGTCGGAAAGCCGTCCGCCTCGACGTCGCCGCTTTTCCGACGCATTGAAACCTAGTTGAGGGTGAGAATTCGGTCCGTCATCGGCGCGGCGATGTTCGCTCTCTCAATGGGAACCGAACATAGACGAATGCGTTAACGGTCCACGAGGGCCCGAACTATCGGGATCGTTCGAACTATCGGGAGCAAGGAGACTTCCAATGCGTATCTCGAAAACTATAGTGGCGTCGGTCGCGGCGCTTTCGCTTGGGCTGGCCGCCGTTTCCCCGGCGTCGGCCGGGTTCCGCATGGGCGGCGGT
>JBAQGU010000590.1:0-3334 GCA_049287975.1 Roseiarcus sp. | reverse complement strand
GTCTCGGAGGCCGCGTTTCCCACGGCCACCGAGGCCGAATTTGTCGACGAACTGCGTCGGGCGGGCGATGTGGTCTTTATGGCGCGAGAATCGTCGGCTGCGTGGTATTTTCAGAAATGGTCGCGCCATTTACCGCGCTGGCGCTCGGGCCGGTCGCCGTGCGGCCCGCGAGACAGCGCCGCGCGTCGGCAGTCTCTTGATTCGCCACGGTTTGGCTCGCTGCGAAGTTGGCGGCTGGGGCAGCGGTTTTCGTGCTCGGCAATCCCGCCTATTGCGCGGCCGCTTCGGATTTCGCGCGGATCACGCGAGCGGGTTTCGAATCGTCCTACGTCGGCCCGCATTTCATGGCGCTGGCGTTTGGGGCGAGGCGAGTGGCCGGCGAACAGGGGCAAGCTGGGATATGCCCACGCCTTCGCCGCGCCGGGATAGCTCGACCTGCGCGCCCGACGAAACTATGCCGCCATTTCTGGACTGATTCCGGAAAGGAGGGACCCTGATGGAAATCTTCCAAACTCCCGACGCGAAAGCCCTCGGGCTTCCCTTCAGCTCGGCCGTGCGGGCTGGCCAGACGCTCTATCTTTCGGGGGCGCTCGGCAATTTGCCGGGCACGATGACGCTCGCGTCTGGCGGCATGGCGGGGCAGGCGCGGCAGACGATGGAGAATATCGGCACGGTGCTGCGCTATTGCGGGCTCGACTTCGCCGACATCCTCAAATGTACCGTGATGCTCGCCGACATGTCGGAATGGGCCGAGTTCAACAAGATCTATGTGACCTATTTCGCGCCCGACCGCCTGCCGGCGCGCTCGGCTCTGGGCGCGAACGGCCTGGCGCTCGGGGCGAAAGTGGAGGTCGAATGCATCGCGCGGTATCCCGAGGGAAGCGCGCGGCTGATTCCGCTTTAGATCTTCTCGATCGCCTTGGCCGCCGCGTCGAGCGCGTCGGTGATCGCCTGAATCTGCTCGGGCGTCGCGGCGCGGCCGCGCACCCGAAGCCGAACTGTCGCGCGCAGGTTCAGCATTGCGCGCAGCACGGAGCCGGCGCCGGCGAAGCGGTCCTCGTTGCCGCCGTCGAGGCGCGCGAAGATCGCGTCGACCTGCGCCTTGTTGGCAGCCAGGAACGCCTCGCCCTGGGGCGTGAGTGTGTAGAGCTTGCGTCCGGCCGCATCCTGGCTGGCGCTGGCGTAACCCATCTCTTCGATCAAGGTCAGCGTGGGATAGACGACGCCGGGGCTCGGGCTGTAGTCGCCGCCGACGCGCTCACCGAGCGCTTTAATGATCTCATAACCGTAGCGGGGCTTTTCGGCGACCAGCGCAAGGATCACCAGCCGAAGTTCGCCGCCGTCGAACATGCGGCCCTCGCGGCGGCCGAATCCGCCGCCGTGCATGTGACGGCCGAAGAACCTGCCCCTGCCGAATTCGGCATGGCCGTGGCGATCGCAGTCGTTGAAATGACGAAAAAACATTGTTGTCTCCCTTTAGCTTGCGACATTTCTAAGATATGTCTTCGTTAAGATATATCGTCGGTTTGGTCCGTCAAGTGGTGCGACGGGGAAATTTTTTCGGGGACGCGAAGGAGCGGGTCCGCGGGCCGCGGAGCCGGCGGCATTGCCAAGATCGGCCGAAAGCGGCTACGTCGCGTGCCACGAGGTCGCCGCTTGGCGGATGCCCTATCTTGGTGGAGATCGACGCGGTGGGCAAAACCTCGCGAGGAACCGTGCGCATCGCCGCGCGGAGCGAGATCGAAGGCCTGTCTCGATGGCGGAGCGCGTTCGCGGGTGAGCGCAAGGATCGCCGCTACTACGAACTCGTCGAGGACACGCTGGACGGGTTCGCGTTCGGCTATTTGATCGTCGAAGACGGCGAAGATGTGCGCGCGGTCCAGCCGTATTTCGTCGTCGACCAGGATCTCGTTACGGGCGCCGAGGAATCGACCAAGCGCATCGTCGGCGCGGTGAGGCGATTTTGGCCGCGCTTCCTGCGCGCTCGCACCCTCATGGTCGGGTGCGCCGCTGGCGAGGGTCATCTCGACGGCGACGAAATGTCGCGGCCCTACCTCGCGGACGTGCTCGCGCGCTCGCTGAACCGCGTCGGGCGCGACCTCGGTTGCGCGATGGTCGTATTGAAAGAGTTTCCCGCGAAGTATCGCGCGCAATTGCGTTGCATGCCCGACGCCGGGTTCGCCCGTATTCCCAGCATGCCGATGACGACGCTCGGACTCGAATACAAGGATTTCGAGGCGTATTTATCCGCCAATCTCAGCGCGGCCACGCGAGGAAAAATCCGACGCAAACTGCGCGCTGCGGAGCGTGCGCGACCTGCGATTTCCATGGACGTCGTGCAGGATGTGACCCCGTTCGTCGAGGAGGTCTATCCCCTGTACGTCGATGTATACGAACGCTCGCCGCTGAAGTTCGAGAAGCTGACCAAGGAATTCTTGCGTCAAATCGGGAATCGTATGCCCGACAAGGTCCGATTCTTCCTCTGGCGGCAGGACAGCCGGATCATCGCTTTCGGCCTGTGCACCCTACTAGGTGAAAGCGTTTGCCACGAATACGTCGGGTTTGACTACGCCGTCGCTTTCGAGCTCAATTTGTATTATCGCGTATTCCACGACATTATCGAATGGGCGATCGCCAACGGTTACAAGCGCTTCTACAGCGGCTCGCTAAACTACGACCCGAAATGGCATCTCCGGCAGTCGCTCTATCCGATCGACCTCTATGTCAGGCACACGAATGGCCTGGTCAACATCATCTTTCGACGGCTGCTCCCAGTGCTCGAGCCGACCCGTTCCGACCCGATCCTGCCAAATTTTGCTAATTATCGGGAGCTGTGGGAGTGAGGAGAGTGGCGAATGGCGAATGCCGAATGGGCAGCGGGCAGTAAGCAGTGAGGCTTGCCTACTGCCTACCGCCGCCGCTGTGTATGTCTGTCGAGCTAAAACAGGGGAGACCGAACATGAAGAAGTTCCTCGTCTTGTATCTCGTACCGCCATCGGTCATCGAAGACTGGTCGAAAACCGCCCCCGACGTGAGAGAGCCGGCCCAAGAGAAGATGAGAGGCGAATGGAACGCCTGGATGGCCAGTCATGCGAAAATGATCACCGACACCGCGGCCGGCGGCAAGACCAAACTCGTCTCGATGAGCGGCGTCTCCGACACCAAGAACGACATCATGTTGTATTCGTTCGTGGAAGCTGACTCGCATGAAGCCGCTGCAAAGGCGTTCGAAGGCCATCCGCACCTACAAATTCCGCAATCGTCCATCGAGGTCATGGAAGTCAGAGCGATGACGGGGGCGTAGCCTTCGTTACGGCGCCTCCGCCGGCTCCGT
>JBAQGU010000589.1:0-4151 GCA_049287975.1 Roseiarcus sp. | reverse complement strand
CCGCGTTAGCGTCTCCCTTCGCCGCTCCCTTGAGCGGCCACAATCCCAACAGTCGCGTCAGCGACGGCACAGCCGCTTTGAGCGGCTAAAACCTTAAAGCCCCCGGCTTTGCCGGGGGATATTTACTTAAGAGCCCCGGCCGCCCTTATCTCGAGGGGAGGAGATGCCTGCGGTCCCGGCCGCGTCGCGGTGATTGCGTCTCGCCATCCACTCGCCGGATCGGATAAGGTCCGGTGGGACCGGGGCGCGGATTGGCGCACTCGGCGCGTCACGGTGAACGTCATTGGATCATTTTCAGCGCGCCGACGAAGGCCATTTTACCGTCCGTCGGCGTGACCGCCGACACGAAAGCGAGGCGATTCGGCGCGGCGCCGCCGAACCGGTGCAGCGAGGGAGCCCGCGCTCGTGAGTTCGCCGGCGCCCGCGGAACGAGCCTCCGGGTTTGGAGCGCTCTCGGGCCCGTCGCGTCCCGACGCGGAAACGGAGCAAAAAACTCGCGACCTGCGGCGCATGCAGCGCGTCGCGACGCTGCTGCTCGTCTTCATGACTCTGGTCTTCATCGTCACGTCTCTCACTCCATGGCCTTGGCTCGGCTATGTCAGGGCTTTCGCCGAGGCGGCGATGGTCGGCGCCTGCGCCGATTGGTTCGCGGTCGTCGCCTTGTTCCGACGCCCGTTCGGCCTGCCCATTCCCCATACCGGCATCGTTCCCCACAACAAGGATCGAATCGGCGGGGCGCTGGGCCGCTTCATGTCCGCCAACTTCCTGAGTCCTTCGGTTTTGGCGAGGCGGCTCGAAAAAATCGACCCGGTCGAATTCCTTGTGGACTGGCTCGTCCATCCCGGCAACGCGCGTCGGATCGCCGACCAGGCGAGCCTTTTTCTCTCCACGGCGATCGGCGCGCTGCCGCGCGAGCCGCTGGTCGATTGGCTCACGACGGCGGCGTTGCGCGGGATCGATGCCGTGCCCGCGGCGCCGCTCGCCTCGCGGCTCCTCGCTGTGCTCTGGGCGCGCGGCGAGACTCAGGCGCTGCTCGACAGCGCGATCGCTTACGCCGAGGCTTCCCTCATCCGACACAAGGATTTCATCCGCGCCTCCGTGGCGCAGAAGTCGTCGCGATTCATCCCCAAATGGGTGGACAACATGTTGGCCGACCGGGTGATCAACGGCCTGCAATCCTCGCTCGCCGAGATGCGCAAGCCCCAACATCCGTGGCGGCTGGATATCAGACGCGCTGTCGAAACCTTGATTTTCGATCTCGCCAACGATCCGCAGATGCTGGCGCGGGGTGAGGCGATGAAGCGCCAAATGCTCGCCAGTCCTGTATTCGTCGCGCAGGTTCGCGAAGTTTGCGACAACCTGCAGGCTCAGGCGAACGAGAACCTCTCGGCTCGCTCCCCGATGGTTTCCGAAGGCCTCGAATTCGCGCTTCTGGCCCTCGGGCGATGGCTCCGCGAGGACCCAAAAATCCGCGCGCAGCTCAACCGATGGGGACGCCGCACCGCTGTGCGCGCGCTTTCGCCGCGCCGTGCCGAGATCGGCGCCTACATCGCCGGCGTCGTCCAGAACTGGGACGCCACCACGCTCGTCAATCGCTTGGAGCTGCAGGTGGGAAGGGATCTTCAGTACATCAGGATCAACGGGACGCTCGTCGGCGGGCTCGTCGGCCTGATCATTTTCATCTTTTCGAAATGGCTGCCCTCGCCCTAGCCGCGCTGAGGCGCCGCCGTCACGGCCCTCGCCCGTTCATAGGCGGCCCGCACCCCCGCCGTCGGCCGGATAGCGACTCGCTCGGCGAGGAGATCGCACGCGAGACCGGCCTGGCCGGAGCGCTCCGAGGCGGCGATGAGGGTCTGGGCCACGATGTCGCGCTGGGCGTGGCTGCCGCCGATGCGGATAGCCTGATCGCGCAACGGTAGGATCGTCTCGATGGCGGCGGCGTAATCCCGTTCCGCGAACGCGATCGCGCCGTCGATCAGCCGTCGCCCGACCGCGACCATGATCTCTCTGTTGTCGCCGACGCCGAAGCGTTCGTAATCGTCGAGCGAGCGGCGCAGCCGGAGGACATTGTCGGCGTCGCCCGACCGCGCCGCGGCGAGCGCGAGATGCAGATCGTTGAACGCGAGCACGTGATCGTCGACATGCGCCATCCACATCTCCGCGACCGGCCCCCAGCGCGCGCCGACATCGACGCCGGCGAGTTCCAGCCGCCATAGCAGCGACGAAGCGTCGATGCGATCGAGCGTCGCGTCGTCGGCGAGCTTGGGAGCGGCGAACCGATCGTAGCCGGCGAGGACTTCGTCGAAGCGGCCCTCCTCGAGGAGGTAGAGCGCGAGATGCCAGCCGTTGTGGCCGGCCATGAAATGCGCTCCGCTCCATGACGGGCGGGAGGCCTCGAGAAAGGCGATGCCCTCCGCGTGACGGCAATCGGTCTCGAGGACATGGGCCAGCGCATGCACCGCCCAGGCGTCGGCGGGATTGCGTGCGAACGCCTCGCGGCCGACTTCCTCGGCGCGGCCGAGTTCGCCCATCTCCTCGAGCCCGAAGGCATATTGACCCAGCACGAAACTCGTCAGCGGATTTTCCGAGTCCCAGGCGGCCAGCACTCGAGCGACCGAATCGCGGAGGCTCGAAGACCGGCCGAGGAGGAAATAGGCGTCATGGACGAAGCGCAGGGCCAGTGCGTCCGTCGGGCAGTCGGCGAGGATTTGCTCCCAAACCGCCGTCGCCTCGAACATTCGGCCCGCCGCCCACGCCTCGACCGCGCGCAGGTGTAGGCTCTCGCGGGCAGACGCGCCGCCGATCGCCGCTCGCGCCGCGCCCAGGGCTCCGGTCACCTCGGGATGGTCGCCGCGAAAGCCGCCGATCATGAAGAGGCCCGCGATTGCGACGCCGCCCAGCGCGAAGGCCGGGTCGCGTCCGAGCGCGACCTTCAATTTGCCGACGGGATCGCCGGTCAGGCCGTAATAGTCGGCGACGGCGCCGTTGAACGCCTCGGCGGAGGCCGGCGCGCCAGCTAGGCAGAGGCCTTGTTGATCCTTGGCCAACGGGGTTTCCAATCGCGCGTCTGGCGGTCGTCGCGAGGCGCCGCGCAGCAAATCTGTAGGCGCCGCGGACGAGACGGCAACCTGGCTGGAGAGAGCGTCAATCGAGAGAGCGTCAAACGGCGCGCTCGGCGCGGGTCCAAACACCGTTCGTTCGGCGCTCGGCGCCGAGCGGCTGGGCAATCCCACCGTGGCGGTCCGATGATCGTGGCCCTTGTTTCGTGAACTCGCTTGGGCTTTATCTCAGCAGTCAGCTTGCGGCTTGCTGAACAAGCATGAGCGCTGTCGATCGAGCCGCTCGAAGCGGTTCGCGTGTTCCGCCCCAGGGTTTGCAACACAATCATCCCGTCCGGCCCGATTCCGAGAAGCGGAACGTGGTCCGTCACGGCTGTCTCAGTGAAGCCGCGACAGGTAGTGAGCAAGGGCTTTCATCTCCAGATCGCCAAGCGGGTATACGACCTCCGCCATCCCGGCGGCGCCCGTCGCGACGCGGGCGCCGGACTTGAAGTCGCGCAATGCCTTGTAGAGATAGTCCTCGCGCTGGCCCGCGAGGCGGCCCACGTTGTCCACGCCTTCGTAGTGGTCGCCATGGCAATTGGTGCAATGTATCGCCGCCGCAACTTTCTCCCCGAGCGAGGTATCTTCCGGCGCGGCATCGGGCGGCAGCGGCGTGTTGGGCGCCGGCAGCGAGGCGTAGAACGCACCGAGGTTGCGGACGTCCTCGTCGCTGAGCGGCTCCGCGATCGGGTTCATCAATTCGTTCTTGCGCACCCCCTTGCGGAAGAAGACGAGCTGGAACTGCGTGTACAGGTCGGGCTCGGCGGCAAGGTTGGGCATGTTCTTGTCGATGGCGAGTCCGTTCTCGGTAACGACGCCGTCGGCGCCATGGCAGCCGGAGCAGCCGAGTTCCTCCGCCTTCGCTTTTCCCGCATCAGGATTCCCCTCGGCGGCCATCGTGGCCGTGGGGACGGCGAGACATATTGCCGCGATTATCCAGGCGGGGAATTGCATGACTGAAAGATTCTCATTGTTTCGGGGAAAATAAAACAGCCTCACCCTGGCGACGTGAATTGCCAGGGCGAGGCTCTACGCGTGACACTAGTAGGC
>JBAQGU010000588.1:0-2034 GCA_049287975.1 Roseiarcus sp. | reverse complement strand
GCTCTATCCACCGGACTACGTCAACCGCCTCTATCGCGGCGTCATGCGCAACGTCAGCCGTCCCACGCACTTTCTCGCCTTCACCGACGATCCGAGCGGCCTCGAGGCGGGCATCGAACCCCGAGCGATCCCGCCGATCCGTCTGCCCGCGACGGGGCTCGGCGGCAGCCCGTGGCGAAAACTCGCGCTCTGGTCGCGCGATATCGGCGTCGCCGGGGATATGCTGTTCCTCGACCTCGATGTCGTCGTCGTCGGCTCGATCGACGCGTTTTTTGATTTCGAATCAGGCAAGCTCGCGCTCATCCGCGACTGGAGCGCGACGGCGGACGGTAATTCCTCGGTCATGCGCGTGCCGGAGGGGGGCGCGCAGCACCTGATCGACGGGTTCGAGGCCGCGCCGTTGGAAAAACGTCGTCTTTATTCCAACGAGCAGGTCTATCTGACGCGAGAATCGCGTCTGCCGACGGTGTTTTGGCCAAAGGAATGGTGCCCCGGCTTCAAAGCCATGATGTTGCCGCGTTTTCCCGCCAATCTTGTCAAGAACGTGAAATTGCCGGAAGGCGCCCGAATCGTGGTCTTCACGGGGCATCCGCGGCCGCACGAAGCCGTGCGCGGCGAATGGCCGGCCCCATGGTACAAGAAGCCGTATAAGAGTTTGCGTCCCGTCACCTGGCTCTCGGAACATTGGCGATAGAGACCCTTCTCGGGTCGCCGCGGCCAAACGCGTCAGTAACTACGTTGCCAATGTAAAGTTGAATGAAGATACGTTAAGGCTTCCGAAACAATGCGAATACGGTATGAATTGGATCCAAGGGGTGGCGCCGCGTCCGTCCGCGTCATGTTCACGCGGGCTGGGGGGTCGCCGACGATGCCTAACGACGAGCTTCAGTCGATGAGCGTGGCCGGCCGAATAGCGAAGCCCGTGGCGGGGTCGAAGAAATGCGGCGCCATCGGCGTCGGGGCGCTGTGGAGCGTCGCGCTGGTCGGAGTTTCGCTGTCGGGCTGTGCGCAACAGCCGGTTGTCCGGACGGCATCCAGCCGTCATGGACACGAGTATTTCTCGGAGGCAAAGTACGGCGCGGCCAGTCCGCGGGTCGTCGAGGACGGCCAGCCGGTTCCCCGCGGCGGCGGCCAGTACCTCGTCGGCCATCCCTACACCATCGCCGGCCGCACCTATTATCCGCGTGAAGACCCGAACTACAGCGCGGTCGGCTTGGCCTCGTGGTACGGCGACGCCTTTCACGGACGGCGCACCGCCAATGGCGAGGTCTACGACATGCGCTCGCTCTCCGCGGCGCATCCGACGATGCCGTTGCCCAGCTATGCGCGCGTCACCAATCTGGAGAACGGCTATTCCGTCATCGTGCGCGTCAACGATCGCGGTCCCTATCATAGCGGGCGCGTGATGGACGTCTCCTCGCGCGCCGCCGACGTCCTGGATTTCAAAGGCACCGGCACCGCGAGGATCCGGGTCGATTATGTCGGGCAGGCCCCGATGGAAGGCTCGGACGACGACGAATTGCTCGCGAGCCTGCGAACCGACGGTTCTCCCGCGTCGCTCAAGGGATCGGGATCGCCGTCGATCTGGCCGATCATGGTCGCCTCGCAACAATCGCCGCCCCCGCCGCCCGTGCATTTGATCGCGCCGACCGCTCCGGCGCCCGAGCCTGAGCCCGAGCCGGCGGTCGCCACGGTCGAACCCAGCCGCGTTCTCCTGGCCCATCCTCCGGTCCCGCCGGCGCGACCGTTCGATCTCGGCGCGGCTCACGCGTCCTTCGCGGTCGCCTCGGCGACAGCGCCATTGCCCCCGAGGTCGCCGGTGCGCCTGTCTTCGGGCGATCGCGCGCTCTATTTCGCGACGCCCTCGAGTCCCTGGCTCCACGCGCGGGATCCCTTCGCCCGCCTCCTGATCGGCGCCGACGCCCACTCGCTCGCCGCCGACGAGCGGTAGTTGTAGACGCGGTCGCTGACCGCGTGGGTTCCGCTTGGTCTACCTTAAAAAAATGAGGCTCTCCCGACGCCGCTGCTGTAGAC
>JBAQGU010000587.1:0-1853 GCA_049287975.1 Roseiarcus sp. | reverse complement strand
GACGACGTCGGCGCCGCGGCGCACGCCGCCGTCGAGCAGCACCGGGATTTTCGCCTCCACGGCGGCGACGACCGCCGGCAGGGCGTCGAGGGTCGCCGCCGCGCCGTCGAGCTGACGTCCGCCGTGATTGGAGACGATCACGCCGTCGACGCCTCGCGCCAGGGCTGCCGCGGCCTCCGCCGGATGCAACACGCCCTTCAGCAGCAGCGGCCCCCGCCACAGCCCCCGGAGCCATTCCACGTCGCGCCACGAGAGGCCGGGGTCGAGGATCGCGCCCATCCGTCCCGCGATGGCGCCGACGTCCGAAGGCTCGTCAGGCTTCACGTAATTGGCGAAGGTGATTCGCGGCAATTCGCGGGCCATGCGCATCATCCAGGGCAGCTTGGCCGCCATCGCTGCGACATCGAGCGCCCTGAAGCGCGGCGGAATCGTGAAGCCGTTGCGAAGGTCGCGCTCGCGATTGCCGAGCAGCTGGTTGTCGATCGTGAGCACGAGCGCGTGATAGCCCGCCGCTTGGGCGCGCTCGACGAATTCGCGCGTGAAGCCGCGATCGCGATAGACGAAAATCTGCATCCAGCGTGGCACGGCGCCCGTCGCCGCCATCGCTTCGATCGTGCAGACGGAGGCGTGGCTGAGACAGTACGCGGTTCCCGCCGCCGCCGCGGCCCGGGCGGCCGCGATCTCGCCGCCCGGCCAGAACAATCCGCTGAGGCCGGTCGGGCCGATCAGCAGCGGCATCGACAGGCGCCGGCCGAACAGTTCGACCGAAAGATCGCGCGTCCCCGCGCCGTTCAGTGGCCGCGGAACCAGCGCCCAGTCGGCGAACGCGCGCTCGTTGCGCTGCAAGGTCGTCTCATCCTCGGCGCCGCCGTCGGCGAAATCGAACACCGCGCGGGGCAGCGCGCGCCGCGCCAGCTCGCGCATCGCCCCGACGTTTAGCGCCTTCCGACGCCAGGCCTCGTTGGTGTTGCTCAAGTCCGCCCTCCCCGCCTTCGGTCTACGCGGGAAACCCGTCTGCGAGAATTGCCTGACTTGATATTATCTGTTCGAGGCTTCTCCGGCCACTCGACGCCGCCCGGTAAACGGTTGACGATGCTCGCCGTCCTCGCGCGCGCAACGAAGCAATCTATCTCTCCGCGGCACGGTCGTTCGATGCGTTCGCGACGCCAGTCGGGTAGGGCGGCGGGCGACCGCGTAGCAGGACGGCGCGCCATGGGGCGCGATTTTCCCTGAAGCGGGCGACGGCGACATTTCTGCGTCGATTTTTCTTTCTGGAAAACGAAATTTGCGTCATACTCTTTCTTTGGCCATTCAGGCTTCCCGATCCTGGTTCGGGCGGCGCGGCATCTCGAGTTCAGTAAGGAGGATAACGGTTTGGAAACCTGCGATCTGCGGCCACACCCAAGCCGCTCAACCGAGGCCTTTCGGTCGCCGGGATCGCGGTGCGAGAGGCCCCAAGGCAAAACGAAGTCGCCCGGAAATGACGCCGCAGCGGCTTGAAAAGATTGAATCCGGGCGCAGAAATGGTAGGGGCTCGGAAGCCGCGAAGCCACAAGATCTGGTTACAGGGGCGCGCGGCTGTCCGTGCGCGACCTCGACTGTCGAACCGCAAGAATGACAAAGTTGCAGAGTTGCAGAAAAAGGCGCCCAACACTTTGACTTCGCTCGATGCAGAACTGAAATCGGCGCCTGCGTTCCGCCATCCCTACGCTGCGGCGAATGCGGCTCTCGACAGAGGGAGGAGGGAAATTTTCCTGGCTGCAAAGCCTTGAGAATCCACAAAACGTGAAAATATTCGCGGCTTTCGTCCAACCCCAAGGCGCTACCGCCACATCGCCCGCATCCTCGCCGCC
>JBAQGU010000586.1:0-1649 GCA_049287975.1 Roseiarcus sp. | reverse complement strand
GGGATAAGTGAGGTGCGTCATTTTAACGTTTGTGTCATTCCCGCGAAAGCGGGAATCCAGAGCCCCGGCACGCGCCGCCAAGTCTGGATGCCCGCTTTCGCGGGCATGACACTGAAGCTGTGAACTGAAGGTACGTGATGGGTCGATTGGCAGGAAAGGTAGCGGTGGTCACGGGGATCGGGCCTGGAAACGGCAGCGCCATTTCGCAGACCTTCGCACGAGAGGGCGCGGAACTGGTCCTCGCCACTTTTCTGAACCCGGCCCTCGAGGAAACGGTGGCGGCCGTGAGAGCGCTGGGGCGACGGGTTGTCGTCGTCGAGGGCGATGTGGGCTTGCGCGAAACCTGGGACAGGACCGCGGAGGCCATCAGGGCCGAATTCGCAGGCGTCGACATCGTCGTCAACAATGCGGCGGCGGGGCATTTCTCCCCCATCTTGCAGGTGACCGAAGAGGAGTGGGACCTGACCCAGCAGACCATCGTGAAGTCGGTGTTTCATAGCTTTCGGACGTTCATTCCCGTGATGATCGAGCGAGGCGGCGGCGCCTTCGTCAACATCTCGTCGGTCAACGGGCTGATCGCCAATCCGAGTTTCGTCGACTACGCCACGAGCAAGTCGGCGCTGCACGGCCTCACCCGCAACGTCGCGCTCGATTATGGGCCGAAGGGCATCCGCGCCAATTGCATCGCCCCGGGCGCCATATTTTCCAAGGTCACTGAGGCGAGGCTGGATGAAGAAGAGGCGCGCTCGATCCGCGACAATTACGTGCTGGGGCGTTGGGGCGCCCCGCAGGATGTCGCCAACGCCGCATTGTTCCTCGCCTCGGACGAGGCTTCGTTCATCACCGGCGTCATTCTGCCGGTCGATGGCGGCCTCACCATCCAGACGCCGGAAAGCGCGGTGCGAAAGTCCTTCCGCGCGCGCTGGCGCAGCGATTTCGTGAGCATCCGGGATGCCTGACGCCGCCGCCGACTGGCGCCTCGACGGAATCGACCCGACTGGCGCCCTCGCCCGCAGCGCCGGGCTGGCCCGGCAGGCGATGGCCGCCGACCTCGTCACGCGCGGCGACGGCTGGGAGCGCGGCGTTCGCAGCGTGATGCTGCAAAGCGACCGCATCTCGATCGAGGTCGTGGTCGACCGCAGCCTCGACATCGCGAGCGCACGGATCCGCCAGATCCCCATCGCCTGGCGATCGCCGACCGAAATCGTAGCGCCCTGGTTTGTCGAGAACAGCGGCTTCGGGCCGCATCGCGGCTTCTTCGGCGGCCTGCTGACGACCTGCGGGCTGGATCACATCGGCGCGCCGGCCGAGCAGTCAGCCGAGCGGTTCGGGTATCGGGCGCGCGCTGCGGACGCCTTTCCGATGCACGGCCGCATCAGCGGCTCGCCGGCGCGGCTGTCGGCCTATGGCGTGCGCGAATCGGATGGCGGGCTGGAGGCGTTTGTCGAAGGCGCGGTCACGCAGGTCGCCGTCTTTGGCGAACATCTGACCCTCACCCGGCGGGTCAGCATCGCCTACGGCAGCGCCGTCATTCGCGTCGACGACGAGGTCGCCAATCACGGCTACGCGAGCAGCCCGCTCGCCGTGATGTACCACGTCAACATCGGCTGGCCCGTCGTGGCGCCGGGCGCCCGCGTGAAGACGCCGCC
>JBAQGU010000585.1:0-6594 GCA_049287975.1 Roseiarcus sp. | reverse complement strand
GCGCCGGCCAGCGAAGGGCCGGTCGAACGGTACGCCTTCCTCGCGGCGGAGGGGCCAGGCCTGCACCAGATTCCCGTCGGCCCCGTCCATGCGGGGATCATCGAGCCCGGCCATTTCCGTTTTCACGCCAGCGGCGAGACGGTCGTGCGATTGGAGGCTCGGCTCGGCTATGTCCACAAGGGCGTCAATTCCCTGATGCGCGGCGCGACGCTGGAGCGCGGCGCGCTGCTGGCGGCGCGCGTCAGCGGCGACAGCGCGGTCGCCTATCAGTTCGCTTTCGCTCGCGCGGCCGAGTCGGCGCTCCGGGTCGAGCCGCCCCCCCGGGCGCGCTGGCTGCGCGCGGCGTTGGCGGAACTGGAGCGGCTCGCCAATCACTTCGGCGACATCGGCGCGATCTGCAACGACGCATCGTTTTCGCTGATGCATGCGCATTGTGGAATAATGCGCGAGCGCGTGCTGCGCGCCTGCGCCGCCGCCTTCGGCCATCGTCTGATGATGGATACGATCGTTCCCGGCGGCGTCGCCGTCGATCTCGCGCCGAGCGGGCACGAGGTGATCCGCGCGCTCATCGCGAATATCCGCGAGGTCCTGCCGCGGCTCGTCACGCTCTACGACAACACCGCCTCGCTTCAAGACCGCACAGTGCGCACGGGGGTGCTGCGCACCACGCTCGCCGTCGAATACGGCTGCGGCGGCTATATCGGCCGCGCATCGGGGCGCGACTTCGACGCGCGGCGCGGCTTCCCCTATTCGCCCTACGACGAACTGAGATTCGAGGTTCCGCTGCTCACGCAGGGCGATGTCAACGCGAGGGTCTGGATTCGCATCCGCGAGGTCGAACAGAGCCTCGAAATCCTCGACCAGATTCTCGCCCGCTTGCCGGGTGGCCCGGCGCGCGCTGAAATCGCCGCGCGTGGCAGGGAATGCGAGGGCCATGCGCTGGTCGAGGGATTTCGAGGCGATGTCTTCGTCGCGCTGCGCCTGACGGCTGAAGGCACGATCGGAAACGCCCATCTTCGCGACCCGTCATGGTTTCAATGGCCGCTGCTGGAAGCGGTGATCGAACGCAACATCGTCGCCGACTTTCCCCTCTGCAACAAATCCTTCAACTGCTCGTACTCCGGGCACGATCTCTAGCCAGGGACGGGTTCATGCGCCGCACGCTGCTCGAAGGTCTGAAAACGCCGCTGACGGAGCGCGCGCCGGACGCCGACGACGTCGAACTCGCCGCGTTAGCGGCCGAAGTGCAAAACGCTTCCGCAAAATCTTTGGGCCGCAGTCTCTCGATCCGGCATGTCGACGCGGGGTCGTGCAACGGTTGCGAACTCGAGATCCACGCGCTCGGCAACGCCTTCTACGACCTCGAGCGCTTCGGCCTGCGCTTCGTCGCCTCGCCCCGCCACGCCGACCTGCTTCTCGTCACCGGTCCGGTCACGCGCAACATGCGCGAGGCGTTGGAGCGAACCTTCGCCGCGACGCCGGCGCCCAAATGGGTGATCGCGTCCGGCGCCTGCGCCTGGAACGGGCACGTGTTCGCGGGGTCTTACGCGATCGTCGGCGGCGTCGGCGAAGTGCTGCCAGTCGACCTCTACATTCCCGGCTGCCCGCCGAGCCCTAACGCGCTGTTGCGGGGCCTGTTGGCGGTGATGAGGGGTTCCGCGGCGCGGTGAGCGCCTAGCCGTCGACCAGCGGCGGCAGTTCGAGATGCCGCTCGACACGCCTCACGCGGGCTTCGAGGTCGCTGATCAGAAAACCGTGGCCGACCACCGAAGAATGGTACTGGACCACCGTCTGGCGAAGGCCCTCGATCCGCTCGGTGGTTCGCTTCTCCATGGCCAGCATATCGGAAGCCACGTCGGCGCGCAGCGAGTTTATTTCGGCCGTCAACTCGGCCGCCAACTCGGCTTTCGTCTGGTCCAATTTGACGTCTAGCTTGACCATGTCGCTGCGGAGCCCGCGAAGCAGTTGCAGGACGAGGTTTTCCGGTTCAGTGGTCATCGCCCTGGCCCACGCTGGAATGGACTTCGAGATTCATCGAAGCGACAACATGCCATCAAGCGCCGTCGCGCGCAATCCTGCGTTGCGTAGACGCCAAGGGCATGGAGGTCGCCGATCAGAAAGCTTGCCTGACGACCGCCGAAACGGATGTCGAGATCGATCCGCAACATTGTCGGCATGCCAGTAAGCGCGATCGCGCGCAATCCTGCGTTGCGCCGAACTGGAGCGATGACGCCGACAGTGGCGCCGCGGCTTATTTCTCGCCGAGTTCCGCGTCCGCGCTGGACGGACCCGAGTCGCCCGCGACGCGCACCTGGTCGCCTGTCGCCAGCGAGTCCGAGGGACTGTTGATGATCCGATCCGTCGCCTTCAGCCCTTCGACGACCTCGACCAGAGTTCCGAGATTGCGACCCAGCGTCACTGGCTTGATGTCGACTTTGTCGTCTGGACCCAGCATGGCGACTTCCGTGCCGCTTTCGCGGAACAGCAGCGCGCTCGTGGGTATGCGCACCACGTTGGGATCGCCTGGGAGTTCAAATTCGACCTTAGTGAAGGCGCCGGGCTGCAGCAGACCATCCGGATTGTCGATATGAAGTTCGACCAGCAAGGTGCGTGAACTCTGGTTTATGGCGTTCGACGTCGTGGCGACGACCGCGTCGAAAACCTTGTTGGGGTACTGCGGCAGATGCAGCTCGGCCTTCAGGCCTTGATGAATTCCGGCCGATTGTTGTTGAGGCACTTGAACATAGACCCGCATCTTGTGAATGTCAGCGACCTTGAACAGCTCCTGCCCGCTACCACCCCCGGCGTTGATGAGGTCGCCGATATCGGTTTCGCGCGCGATAACGACTCCGTCGAAGGGCGCGACGATCTTCTTGAAGCTTTCGAGCGCTTGCAGCCGCGCTAAATCGCCCTGATCGGCCTGCACTTGAGCTTGCGCCGCGTTCAACTGTGCGGCGGCGTTGCCGTAGTCGGCCTTTTTCGACTCCTCCTCCTGCTCGGAGACGACACCCTTGGGCGAGTCCTTCCACCGCTGGTAGGTCGTATCGGCGAATTGCCGCTCGGCCTCCCTCGCCTTGACGAGGGATTCCGCCGACCGCAGTTTGCCTTCTGCCGCCGCCAACTGCGCATCGAGATCCGGAGCTTCAATTTCGGCGAGGACGTCGCCCGCCTTCACGTGAGCGCCGTAATCGAAGTACCACATCTTCAAATAGCCGCTGACGCGGGCAAAGATGGGCGCTGCGTACCACGCCTGGATGTCGCCGGGCAGCGTCAGCTTTTGATCTACGTCGCCTTTCGTGGGCGTGATGGCGGCGACGGTCGGGACAGCTTGCTGCTGCGTCCATTGTCGGACCGAAGCCTCGTCGCTTCGCCGATGCTCGATCCCATAGGCCGCCGCGCCAATCGCCGCCACGAGGGCGAGCAGGCCCCATAGGCGCAGGTGTCGCGGCCGGGGCGAAGCTGCGGCGGCCGTCTCCTCGTGGGACTCGCGGCCTGGTGACGCCATCGAAGTTCTCCCGATCAGCCGGCGGGTTGGGGGTCGGCAGGCGCCTCGGGCCGGCGGTCGCGCGCATGCAGCAGGCTGAACAGCGTCGGAACGAAGAGCAACGTACCTAGGGTCGCGACCAGCAAGCCGCCGATCACCGCGCGGCCGAGCGGAGCGTTCTGCTCGCCGCCCTCGCCGAGGGCAAACGCCATCGGCAGCATGCCGATGATCATGGCGAGCGCGGTCATCAAAACCGGGCGAAAACGGGTGAAGCCCGACTCGAGCGCCGCGGTCGCCGCGTCCAATCCCCGAGCCATGCCTTCACGGGCGAAGCTGACCAGCAAGATACTGTTCGCCGTCGCGATACCCATGCACATGATGGCGCCGGTCAGCGCCGGAACCGAAAGCGTCGTTCCGGTCAAGAACAGCAGCCAGACTATGCCGGCCAGAGCGCCGGGCAAGCCGGTGATGATGATGAACGGATCGAGCCAGGATTGGAAATTGACCACGATCACGAGATAGATCAGCACGATGGCGCCCGCCAGGCCGATATACAATTGACTGTAGGCACTGTTCATAGTCTGAACCTGGCCCCGAAGCTCGACATACGAGCCGCGAGGCACGTCCTTCTTGGTCTCTTGCACGATCTTATCGATGTCGCCCGAAATCGCGCCGAGATCGCGCCCTTGGATCGCGCCGAAAATGTCGATCGTGGGTTGCACGTTGTAATGCGAGACCACGCCTGGACTCGGTCCGGGGGTCACGTTTGCCACGGCGCCCAGATGTTGCGGCGTCTTTGTCTGCGGCGACGTGATCGGCGTGTTGATCAAGTCCGACAGGGTATCGATACGGTACTGAGGCGTCTGGGCGACGATCGGGTAGGAGACGCCCGTCTTCGTATTGAGCCAGAAATTGGGCTTCACCTGGCCGCTGCCCGACAACGTGACGAGCAGGCTGTTGGCGACGTCGCGCTGAGTCAGCCCTACCTCTCTGGCAAGGGTCCGATCGACTTGGACGTTGAGCTGCGGATAGTCGACAACCTGCTGAATACGGGCATCGGCGACGCCGGGAACCGTGCGGACGCGTTTCAGAAGCGCCGTGGCGTAGGCGTAATTGTCCTTCTGGTCGTCACCGATGACCTGCAGGTCGATGGGCGCCGGCAGGCCGAAATTGAGGATTTGCGAAACGATATCGGCCGGCAGGAACGAGAACGTCACTCCCGGGAATTTCTGCGGCAGGATGGTGCGCAGTTTTTGAACGTATTCGGCCGTCGGCGCGTGATCCTCCTTCAGGCTGATGAGGGCGTCGCCGTCTTCCGGACCGATCGTCCCGGTATTCTGATAGGCCATGTTTATGCCGCTGTACGGCAGCCCGATGTTGTCGACGATGTTGTCGAGTTGCTCGGGCGGGATGGTCTGGCGGACGACTTGCTCGACGAGATCGAACTCACGCGCCGTCTCCTCGATGCGCGTGCCGGGCTGGGCGCGCACGTGCATCAAGATCTGCCCGGCATCCACGCTGGGGAAAAAGTTCTGGCCCAGGAACGGGAACAGGCCGAACGAAAGCAACACGCAGACGAGAAATCCGGCGATGAAAGTTTTGGGTCGAGCGAGGGCGAGCGACAATAGCGAGCGATAGCGATCGCGGACTTGCCCGAAGACCTTTTCGAAGCCCTGTTGAAACCGCGTCAGCGGATTGCGAGACCGGGCCTGCGGAGCATGGCCGCCATGCTCCGGATCGCCGTGGCCGCTTTGGTGAGCGCGCAGGAGATAGTTGGCGAGAGTCGGCACCAGGGTGCGCGAAAGCATGAACGATCCCAGCAGTGCGAACACCACGGCTTCGGCCAACGGCGTGAACAGATAGCCCGCGATGCCGCCGAGCTGAAACATCGGCACGAACACAATGCACAGGCAGAGCAGCGTGACGAAGGCCGGGATGACAATCTGCTGGGCGCCGTCCAGAATCGCCGGCTCCACTTTCTTGCCCTGTTCGAGGTGATAGTTGATGTTCTCGATCGTGACCGTTCCATCGTCGACCAATATGCCGACGGCGAGCGCAAGACCGCCCAGGGTCATGACGTTGATGGTCTGGCCGAGCCAGGACAGGGCGGTCAGGGAGAAAAGAATCGCGAGCGGGATCTCGATCAGGATGATGACCGTCGAGCGCCAACTGCCCAGAAACAGCAAGATCATCACGCCGACCAGCGCCGCGGCCAGCGCGGCCTCGCGGATGACGCCGAACACTGCAGCCTTGACGAAGATCGACTGATCGCCGACCGCGTGCATGTCGACGCCTTTGGGAAGAGTCAGCCTGACCCGGGGCAGCAAGGATTTGACCCCATCGATGACGCTGAGGGTCGAGGCCGAGCCCGCCTTGAGGATCGTCATCAGCACCGCCCGCGCTCCGTTGACCCGGACCAGGTTGGTCTGCGGCGGAGAGCCATCGTGCACAAAAGCGACGTCGTGAATGTAAATGATCGTGCCGTTGACCTTTTTCAGCGGGAGATCGTTGATCCGGTCGAGCAGGACGGGACTGGCGTTCAGCGCGACGTTCCAATCGAACTTGCCGATCTTTTCGTCCCCGGCCGGGATGACGAGGTTCTGCGCCGAGATGGCGTTGACGACATCGTCGGCCGAAATATTGGCCGCCTGCAAGGCATGCTGATCGAGATCGATCTGAACCTGCAGGATTTTGCCGCCATAAGGGGAAGGCACCGCGGCGCCCGCGACGGTGGCCAGCTGCGGACGAATGAAGTTCTGACCGCGATCGAACAGGTCCATCTGCGGCAGCTTTTTGCTCGAAAGCGCGAGCTGTAGGATCGGAACGCTCGAGGCGTTGTAGCTCAGCACGTAAGGCGGGGTTATGCCTTCCGGCAGCAGCTTGAGCACCGTCTGCGAGGCCGCGGTCACCTGCGCGATCGCGGCGGCGATATCGACGTTTTTCTGAAAGAAGATCTTTACGACGCCGTAACCCGCGAGCGACGTCGACTCGAGGTGCTCGATGTCTCCGACCTGGGCGGTTATGTAGCGCTCGTAATAATTGATCACGCGGCTGGACATGTCGTTGGGCGCCAGCCCGTTGTACGTCCATACGACGGCGATGACCGGAAT
>JBAQGU010000584.1:0-3068 GCA_049287975.1 Roseiarcus sp. | reverse complement strand
GTTCTCAGTTTGTCGGGCGTCGCGGAAAGGATAGCGCCTCCGCCAGCGAGCCCCTTCTCCCCCTGCGGGAGAAGGTGCGCGAAGGGCGGATGAGGGGTCGGGCCGTCACGCACGCTTCCAATCGAATCATCGTTTCGCCTGCAATCGCGCACCACGGAGCCATCTCGCTCCGCTCGATCCCCCTCATCCGGCCCTTCGGGCCACCTTCCCCCGCAAGGGGGGAAGGAACTATCCGCATGTCCACTTATACTTGTGGAACGCGTAGTCGAACGACTGCATCGGGACCGGGACATAGCCGTCCAGGCACTTGTCCATGGCGTGGCGGACGATTTGCGTCTCCAGGAACACGTCGACCTGATCGTCGATCAGCTTTTGCTGTAGCTCCTTGTAGATCTTGTCTTGCGCGGCGGCGTCGCCGGTCGCGCGCGCCGCGTCGATCATCTTGTCGACGTCCGGATTCTGCACCCATTCCATTGAGGCCCAGGTTCCCGCGGCCTTGGAATCATATTGAGTGTAGAACATCGAATCCGGCGAGGGATAAGTCGGACCGAAGAAGACCTCGGCCACATTGGGCGTAGTATCGACCTTGGAGGCGATTTCGGTGACGCGATTCCACGGTTCGCCCGAGAGGTTCACCTTGAAACCGATCTGTTGCAGATTGGACTGCATCAGCAGGGCCAGTTCTTCCTCGAATTTGGCCGCCGAGACGTAGGTGAGGCTGAGCGGAATGTCGGTCTTGCCGGCGTAGGCGCTTTTGGCGATCTCCGCCTTGGCGGCGTCGAGGTCGAACTTCGGCGCCGGCGTATCGAGATGCGCCTCGGCGAAGGTCTTGGGCAGCGGCCCCGTCAGCTCGCCGCCGGGCAGGATCGCGCCATGCACCGTCTCATAGTCCGTCGCGAGCGCGAGCGCTCTGCGGATGTGCAAGTCGTTGGTGGGCGCGACCTTGGTGTTGAGCTTCAGATAGAAAGCGATCGCGGTTACGCCCTTAACGATCTTGAAGCGCGGCATCTTGGCGAGCGCATCGTAGGTGTCGGGCGACTGATACTGGCTCGACATCGTCAATTCGCCCGACGCGGCCATCGAGCGCACGGTCGCCTCGTCGCTGGTGACCACGAAGCGGACCTCGTCGATCGGGCCTTCGCCCCAGCCGCGATAATAATTGGGATCGCGATCGATGATCATCCCCGTGCCGCGGTCCCAGCTCTTGAGCGTGTAGGGGCCGGCGCCGGCGACATGGGTCGCGAGCCAGGCCTGGCCATCGTCGGCGCCCGCATTCGCCTTGACGAGCTTGGAATTGACGATCCGGATCGCCGGCACGGTGGCCAGGAACGGCGAAAACGTTTTCAACAGACTGAACTTCACCGTCTTGGCGTCGACCGCCACGACGCTGCCCGGCTTCAGCACGCCGGCGAACAGATTGGCGGGTCCTTGATTGATCCTGAGCAGCCGATCGACGGAATAAACGACATCCTCCGCCTCGACGGGCGATCCGTCCTGGAACTTCGCGTCGGGCCTGAGATGAAAGGTCACGCTGCTCGCATCGGGGGAAACGTCCCAGCTCGAAGCGAGTTCAGGTACGAGATTGCCTTTCGGATCCACGTTGGCGAGCCCGTCGTAGAGGTTCGCCGACGCCATGTAGTCGGTGTAATCGGAGATTTTCGCCGGATCGATCGTGCCGAATATCTGCGTCGTGTTGATGGTGACTGTGTGACCGGCGGCGAAGGCGGGAGACATCGCCATCAGAGTTACGCCGAGGGCCAGAGATGTTGCCGATCGCATTAACCATACTCCCACCGTGGGTGATTGAAGGCGCCTTTCGCGGGCTCTCATCGAATGAGAGCCTTCGCCTTTCGCCAAAGCCCATCGCTTTCCCGCGTCGAGCGCAATGACAAAGTCCACGATGCGCGCAGTCGCGTCAACTCCCGAGCGACGCCATACCGCTTGCGGCAGAAGGTGGCGGCATAGGTCGTCAAGGACGCCCGTCTTTCGACGGGCTATGGGCGTCAAAGGCGCCCGTCTTTCGACGAGCTATGGCGCTGGATGAGGGGCGTCGCATTTACCACGTCCCTTATCCCAACCCTCTCCCGCAAAAGCGGGGGTTTTTTTCCGGTGGATCGATCTTTAAGATCTGTCGACCCCCTGTCTCCAAAGGGGTAGGCCCTGCGTGCGGCGCTGTACCGCGATCCGAGAATGATTTTCGCTCCGGCGCGCCACAGTCGGACGGTGAGAAACCGGCGTGGCTGGGGTTCCCTCGAGGCTACACAGACAGCTATTTCGGAGTGGCGGAAATGATCGAAGATCATCTCCCTGCCCGTGCCTGGTAGATTTCCGCCTCACTTTTACCCGGTCGCAGTGCGCGGATTTGCTGTTGGCGATGCGGCGTGCGGCGAAGCTCTCGCGCATCGCCGCGTTTTTGACAAACTAACAGGATTGGACGGGGTATGGCCATTTTTGTTTTCATCCTCGGACTGATGTTGACCATCCTCGGCTGCGGCGCATTGATCGCGAGCGTGAATCTCGTGCCGACAGACATGGGCATCCTCTATGCCGGCTGTGGCGCCGTCGCGGCGAGTTCGGGCTTGATCGTCATTTCCATCGGCGCGCTCATTCGCAGGGTCGATGCGCTGGCCGACGCTTTCAGCATGCCTTCACCGGAGCCGACGACATTCGAAACGCTCGCATTGGAACCCGAGCCGCCGTTTGTGCCCGAGCCCGCCCCGCCGGAGGAGGCGCCCGAGCCGATCGCCGAGCGTTCGGCGGCTTCCGCCGAGGAGCGCGTCGAGAACGAGCCGATCAACGAGAATCGCGTGGGGCGGCTGCCGACCTTGGCGGAGGTCGAGCACGCGATCGTGGAGCCGGGCGCCCCGCCGACCCTGGTCGGGCGCTATACCGCGGGCGGCGCCCACTACATGATCTTCTCGGACGGCACCATCGAGGCCGAGACCGAGCAGGGCGCGTTCCGCTTCGCATCGATGGGCGATTTCAAGGCTTACATCGCAGGCCGGGGCAGCAACGACGCAGCGGCCGGCTGAGGCGCCGCCTGCTGTAGACGCGGTCGCTGACCGCGT
>JBAQGU010000583.1:0-2880 GCA_049287975.1 Roseiarcus sp. | reverse complement strand
GGCGCATCCTGCGCCGCGCGGCCGCGCTGCTGCGCCTTGCGTCGCTTCAAATTCTCCCGCAGCGAAGCGGCGAGCCGTTCTCTCCGCTTCCGCTCCTGCGCCTCGCGTTCGTCGTTCGCGCTCATCGACTCCCCGTCGCTACGCCGGCTTGATAGGCCGAGAGGCCTGGAGGAGCAAGTGGAACCCCGAGACGAACGGCTCTGCCGCGACGGCCGCGTCATTCGTCGAAGCGGGGTGGCTTCAGTCCGGGACCACACGGAGGGAGGTCGAGGTCGACGCCGCCGAGCGCCTCCGTCAGGATCGATCGAACTTCCTCTTCCAGGGAACGGCCGTTACGGGTCGCGCGTAGCCGAAGCTGTTCCTCGACGACGGGATCGAGGTCGTCGATTGTCAGGTCATCCATGGCGCTCTCGCTCGAAATTTTCCGTTCACAGACTACGCTTTCATCGGCGCGAACGATAGCGATGCGAGCGGGCCAGCGCGAACTCCCGCGAAGCGCGCGGCGCCTTCCCTCAACCGACTTTTCGCCCCATATTGCGCGGATGGCCAAATCCGCAAAATCCTCCCCGAAGTCGAAGGCCCGCCGTCCCGACGTGTATCCGCTCGGCGAGCATCTCGCGGCGCTGTTGAACCCGGCGCTGGTCGAGAAGCCTCAGGGCTTCGCCGAAGCGCCGCAGGCCCCGTTCGCCGCGGAGTCCGACGCGCACCCGCGCGGCGTGACTGGCGCGCCGGCGACGATCGAATCGCTGAAGACGCTGCTCGAACTCGGCGATCCGAATCTGCGCGAGCGTCCCCCCTGGACGCCGCATCGGCCGGAGCGGCCGGCAAAGTCCGAGGGCGGACGACGGTTCAAGGTGGTTTCTGAGTACGACCCCAAGGGCGATCAGCCCGAGGCGATCCGCCAGCTCGTCGAGGGGATCGGCGAGCATGAGCGCGACCAGGTGCTGCTCGGCGTCACCGGCTCCGGCAAGACCTTCACGATGGCCAAGATCATCGAGGCGACGCAACGGCCGGCCTTGATCCTGGCGCCGAACAAGACGCTCGCCGCGCAGCTCTATGGCGAGTTCCGGAGCTTCTTCCCGGACAACGCGGTCGAGTATTTCGTCTCCTATTACGATTACTACCAGCCCGAAGCCTACGTTCCGCGCACCGACACCTACATCGAGAAGGATTCCTCGATCAACGAGCAGATCGACCGCATGCGCCACGCCGCCACGCGCGCGGTGCTGGAACGCGACGACGTCATCATCGTCGCCTCGGTCTCCTGCATCTACGGCATCGGCTCGGTCGAGACCTACACCGCGATGACGTTTTCGTTGCAGGTCGGCGAAAAGGTCGACCAGCGGCAGATCATCGCCGACCTCGTCGCGCTGCAATACAAGCGCTCGCTCGGCGATTTCTCGCGCGGCGTTTTTCGCGTGCGCGGCGACACGCTCGAACTGTTCCCCGCGCACTACGAGGATCGCGGCTGGCGGATCGGCTTCTTCGGCGACGAGATCGAATCGATCGTCGAATTCGACCCGCTGACCGGGCAGAAGACGCAGGACCTGGAATTCGTAAAGATCTACGCCAACAGCCATTACGTCACGCCGCGCCCGACGCTGCTGCAATCGACCAAGTCGATCAAGGAGGAGCTGAAGCAGCGGCTCGACTTCCTCCACGCCCACGGCCGCCTGCTGGAGGCGCAGCGGCTCGAGCAGCGCACGATATTCGACTTGGAAATGATGGAGGCGACGGGATCCTGCGCCGGGATCGAGAATTACTCGCGCTATCTCACCGGACGCCGCCCGGGCGAGCCGCCGCCGACGCTGTTCGAATATCTGCCCGACAACGCGCTGGTATTCGTCGACGAGAGTCACGTCACGGTGCCGCAGCTTGGCGGCATGTATCGCGGCGACTTCCGGCGCAAGGCGACGCTCGCCGAATACGGCTTCCGCCTGCCCTCCTGCATGGACAACCGGCCGCTGCGCTTCGAGGAATGGGACGCGATGCGGCCGCAGACCGTGCATGTCTCGGCCACGCCAGGCAAATGGGAGATGGAGCGCACATCGGGCATTTTCGTCGAGCAGGTGATTCGCCCGACCGGGCTGATCGATCCGCCGGTCGAAATCCGCCCCGCGCGCTCGCAGGTCGACGACCTCTTGGGCGAAGTGAAGCGGGTCGCGCTGGCGGGTTACCGCACCCTGGTGACGACGCTGACCAAGCGGATGGCGGAGGACCTCACCGAATATCTGCACGAGAACGGCGTCAGGGTGCGCTACATGCACTCGGACGTCGACACCATCGAGCGCATCGAGATCATCCGCGACCTCAGACTGGGCGCGTTCGACGTGCTGGTCGGCATCAACCTGCTGCGCGAGGGGCTCGACATTCCCGAATGCGCGCTGGTCGCGATCCTCGACGCCGACAAGGAGGGGTTTTTGCGCTCGGAGACTTCGCTGGTGCAGACGATCGGCCGCGCCGCGCGCAATGTCGACGGCAAGGTGATCCTCTACGCCGACTCCGAGACCGGCTCGATGCAGCGCGCGATGGAGGAGACCAACCGCCGCCGCGCCAAGCAGGAGGCCTACAACACCGAGCACGGCATCACGCCCGCCACGATCAAGCGCGGAATCCAGGACATCCTGAACTCGGTCTACGAAGCCGATCATGTCACGGTCGACGCTGGGTTCGGCCCCGCCCCGATCGGCCACAACTTCAAGGCGACGATCGCCGACCTGGAAAAGCGCATGAAGGAAGCCGCCGGCAACCTCGAATTCGAGGAGGCTGCGCGCCTGCGCGACGAAATCAAGCGCCTGCAGACCGTCGAACTGGCGGTCGGCGACGACCCGCTCGCGCGGCAGGCCGAGATCGACTCGCTCGGCGGCGGCTGGGCCGGCG
>JBAQGU010000582.1:0-4620 GCA_049287975.1 Roseiarcus sp. | reverse complement strand
GCCGGGACAAGCCCTGGGACAAGCCCCGCCATGACGGAAAATGCCAACGAAAAGCAGCGTCCAGCCGGGTTGTTTCTCGTTCGGACTCTGTCGCCGACTCGCAGGACCTCTTTTGGAAACCCGGCGTAGTGGGGCGCTCGGCGCGTCTCAGAACAAATGCCGGAAGATGAAGTACAGCGTTCCCGAAAGCAGGATCGCCGCCGGCAGCGTCAGCACCCAGCCCAGCGCGATATTGCGCAGGGTCGACCATTGCATGCCCGAGCCATTGGCCATCATTGTGCCGGCGACGCCCGAGGAAAGCACGTGCGTCGTCGAGACGGGCAGGCCGAGGCCGTCGGCCGCGCCGATCGTCGCCATCGCGACGAGCTCCGCCGCCGCGCCTTGGCCGTAGGTCAGGTGCGTCTTGCCGATCTTCTCGCCGACCGTGACGACGATGCGCTTCCAGCCGACCATGGTGCCCAGACCGAGGGCGACCGCGACGATGATCTTGACCCAGGTCGGAATGAACTTGGTCGACATGTCGAGGTCCTTCTTGTACTTGCCGAGCGTCGCGTTATCGGCGGCGCTCAATTCGCTGTCCTTGTCCTTGCCGAGAATGCGAATCGCCTCGTCGGCCAGATACATGTCGTTGCGGACGTTCTGCACCTTCTCGTAGGGTGTCTTGGCGAGCGAGCCGTATTGCTTCACTTCGTCGCCGATCTCCTTCATCATGATAGCGAGCGCGGGGTAAGTGCCTTCCGAGATCTTGTGAGCGTGCACGTAATCCGTGACCGCGGGTCGAGGATCGCCCAGGATCGCGAAGCCCGCGCCCTTCGCCTCGACGACTTTCGAAGCCGCGTCGGAATCGGCGATGAAAGCGGCCTCCTGCGATTCCGGCAGCGCGCGGTTCAGGGCATAGGCGGTCGGGGCGACACCGATCAGGATCAGCATGATGAGGCCCATGCCCTTCTGGCCGTCGTTGGAGCCGTGGAAGAACGAAACGCCGGTGCAGGTGAACACCAAGAGACCTCGGATCCAGAGCGGCGGCGGCGTGTTGGCGGCCGGCGCGGTGTAGAGCGCAGGCGCGCGGACGAGGAATTTCATTACCAGCAGCAAAAGCGCCGCGAAGATGAAGCCGAAAAGCGGCGAAAGCAGCAAGGCTTCGCCGATCTTGGTGACTTGGCTCCAATCGACCCCAGACGTGCCGTCCTGGCCGCGCTGCAACGCGTTGGCGATGCCGACGCCGACGATCGAGCCGACCATGGTATGCGAGCTCGAGGCCGGTAGGCCGAGCCACCAGGTGCCGAGGTTCCAGATGATCGCGGCGATCAGCAGCGCGAACACCATGGCGTAGCCGGCGCTGGACCCGACCTGCAGGATGAGTTCGACCGGCAGCAGCGAAACGATGCCGAATGCGACGGCGCCGCTCGACAGCAGCACGCCGAGCAGGTTGAAGCATCCCGACCAGACCACCGCGATCTGCGGCTTCAGCGCGTGGGTGTAGATGACGGTGGCCACTGCGTTGGCAGTGTCGTGAAAGCCGTTGACGAATTCGAAGCCGAGCGCGATCAGCATCGCGACGCCGAGCAGCAGGAAGGGCGTTATCGTGGTGGGGCCGCCGCCGGCGGACTCGATATCGGAATAAATCGAGTAGGCCATGAAGAACAGCGCGCCGGCGATGACGGCGAGATAGATCAACAGAGCCTGGATACTCATCGGCTCGTCGAGTTTTATGCGTGCCGGCGTCGGACTCTGCGGCGGCGCTTGAATGCCAATTGCGGTCATCGACCCTACTCCCCCAAGTCAAATGGAGGGTATCTATCGCGACGCCGCATGACGTTTGTGTGAAGCTTGGCGAGCCGAAGTCACTCGGTCTCCTCCAGCAACGACAATTGCCGCGACGCCGTTTCCCCCGTCAGGTCGGTCAGCGGCGTCGGGTAATCCCCGGTGAAACAATGGTCGGTGAATTGCGGACGCGCGTTGTCGCGGCCGGCGTAGCCCATTGCGCGATAGAGGCCGTCGACCGAGAGGAACGCGAGGCTGTCGGCGTCCACATAGGCGCGCATCTCCTCGAGCCCCATGCGGGCCGCAAGCAGCTTGTCGCGCTCGGGCGTATCGATGCCGTAGAAGTCGGGATGCTTGATCGGCGGCGAGGAGATCCGAAAGTGCACTTCCCGCGCGCCCGCGTCGCGCATCATTCGCACGATCTTCACGCTCGTCGTGCCGCGCACGATGGAATCGTCGATCAGGACGATCCGTTTGCCTTCGACCGCCGCGCGATTGGCGTTGTGCTTCAGCCGCACGCCACTCTCGCGGATCGATTGCGTGGGTTGAATGAACGTCCGGCCGACGTAATGATTGCGGATGATGCCGAGCTCGAATGGCAGACCGCACGCCCGGGCGTAGCCGAGCGCGGCGGGCACGCCGGAATCGGGCACGGGGACCACGACGTCGGCCTCGGCGGGCGCCTCCCGGGCGAGTTCGGCCCCCATCGCCTTGCGAGCGTCATAGACCGAGCGCCCGTGCACCACCGAGTCGGGCCGCGAAAAGTAGACGTATTCGAAGATGTCGGGCCGCATGCGTCGGGGCGGAAACGGCTTCAGGCTCTGAACGCCGTCGGCGTCGATGACGATGACCTCGCCGTTTTCGATGTCGCGCACGAAGCGCGCGCCGATGATGTCGAGCGCGCATGTCTCCGAACACAGGATCGGACAATTTTCGAGCTCGCCCAGCACGAGCGGGCGAATGCCCAAGGGATCGCGGGCGCCGATCAGCTTCTTGTTGGTGAGCGCGACCAGCGCATAGGCGCCCTCGATCCGCGAAAGCGCCTCGACGAAACGCTCGACGATGCGGGGGCGCCGCGATCGCGCGGACAGCAGCAGCACGACCTCCGTGTCCGACGTCGACTGGCAGATCGCGCCCTCGCGAATGAGTTCGCGCCGCAGCGTCAGGCCGTTGGTCAGGTTGCCGTTGTGCGCGACCGCCAAGCCGCCCGCGTCGAGTTCGGCGAACAGCGGCTGCACGTTGCGCAGGATGGTCGCGCCGGTGGTGGCGTAGCGGACATGGCCGACGGCGGCCGAGCCGGGCAGCCGCTCGATCGTCGCGGCGCTGGAGAAATGATCGCCGACGAGGCCGAGCCGCCGCTCCGAGTGGAACCGCGCGCCGTCGAAAGATACGATGCCGGCCGCCTCCTGGCCCCGGTGTTGCAGGGCGTGCAGCCCGAGCGCGGTGATCGCGGCGGCGTCGGGATGTCCGAAAATGCCGAACACCCCGCACTCCTCGTGCAGGCGGTCGTCCGCGAGATCGACTAGGAGAGGTTGGGCCTGGGGGGAAATTGCGACCTCGCGGACCTTGATTACCTGGGGCGGCTCCGTCCAGGGACAGGCGGTGGCGTCACGGCTTGGCCGGAACGGTCGCCGGCAACGCCGGGGCGGGCGCCGGCACCGACCTGTTGATGAGCGCGTCCAGCTTCTGTCTTTCTGCGCCTGAATTCGAGTCGGACTTACGCAGCGGCGGCGTGGGTATGGGCGTTGGCGTCGCCGCTGGCGCGGAATTGGCGCCGCCGGGCGAAACGGATTCGTCGGGCGGCTCCTCGTTGGCGGCCGGGACGCCCTTCGTTTTGATCCAGGTCTCGATCGTGGCGGCGGCGTCCTCCGGCAACTGGGCGATGACCCAATTGGCGGTTCCGGTCAGCGCCGGCCGCGTCTTGGCGGTCCTGACCCAATCGGGTTGCTGCTTGTCGCCGACCAGCCAGTTGAAAATCGAAAACGCGACGACGGCGAGGAGAAAGCCGCGCGCGGCGCCGAAGGCAAATCCGAGCGATCGATCGAGCGCGCCGATCTTGCTGTCCAGAATGGCGTCGGAAACGCGAACCGTGAACAGCGAAACGACGACCAGGGTGGCGAAGAACACGATCGCCGCCGCGACGGCCTGAGCGATCGCCTGCTTGTGGATATAGGGGTCCAAATAGGGCTGCACATGGGGATAGAAATAATAGGCCGCCGCCGCGGCCGCCGCCCATGAGCCGATCGCGAGCACTTCGCGGGTGAACCCACGCAACAGCGACAACAACGCGGATATCAAGATTACGCCGAGAACGCCAAGATCGAGATAGGACGGCATTCAATGAGCCTCGTCTTCAGGCGGAAAAATAGCGACGCCTCGAGGAGCCGTCCTTTCCCTGACGATCGGCCTTATAGCGAAGCGATTTCACTTCGTCACCTTCGCCGCGACGCCGGAAGCCGCGATTTCCGCGACGAGGCTCGCGACCGAGGCGACGCTGGAGGCGGTCAGCCGCGCATCTTCTTCCCTCGAGATCGCGGGCGGCCCCACCGCCCTGGCGAAGCCGAGCTTGGCGGCCTCCTTCAGCCTGAGGCCGACATGGCCGACCGAGCGCACCGCGCCCGAAAGCGCGATCTCGCCGAAATAGACCGCGTCGTGCGGCAGGGCGACGCCGACCAGCGAGGACACCAGCGCCGCCGCCGCCGCCAGATCGGCCGCCGGCTCGGCGATTCGGAGGCCCCCGGCGACGTTGAGATAGACGTCGTGCTGGCCGAGCTTCAAGCCGCCGTGAGTCTCGAGCACCGCCAGCACCATCGCCAACCGGCTCGGCTCCCAGCCGACGACCGCGCGCCGCGGCGT
>JBAQGU010000581.1:0-2978 GCA_049287975.1 Roseiarcus sp. | reverse complement strand
ACGCGCTGCATCCTGCGCGACTGCACGCGCGGACAGCTGCGGGTTGACATCACGACCCGCCGGATCTGGGTCTGGGACGGCAAGGAAGAGCGAGCGCGATGCTGGCATCTGATCGTCCGGCGCGAGGCTAAAGAGGGCGCCGGCTGCGACCGCGGCCTCCGCCATTGCGGCCTCCAGTTCCGCCCGGCGAGCGAGGGCATAGGCCTCGCAGGTTTCGAACCCGAACCGTCGCGCATCGCTCATATCTCGCGGCGCGCCGTCGGTGGCGTGAACAATCAGGACGTCACGAAACTGGCTCAGATGGCCGCCGATCCCGATAGTCTCGTCGTCGGGATGAGCGACGACAACCATGATCGGGGACGCCGGGGCGTGCGAGAGTCCGAGCGACTTCAGGAGCGTCGATCCCTCGCGCTCTTCGACCGTGATCGGCGCCGGCGCCGCAGACGACATTTCCGTTCCCCGGGGTTACATCGAGAGAGAAAGCGGCTGGCGAACGGGCCCGTTATCGCCGCCGGCGCGTAGCGCTGGATCATCGCCCCGCAGAACTCGGCGAACTCCTCCTTCGCGAGCGGAGCGCTGGTGTGGTGCGGCGCGATGCCCCGATGTTCGGGAGTGAAGCAGAATGTCACCGTGACATCGAAATCGGCGAGAGCCTCCATCTGGCGATCGAACCAGGCGAGCGCGTCGGGCCGAAAACTATCGGCCCAGGAGAGCCCAGTTCGCAGATGGACGACGTCGAGCCGCTTCATCCAGGCGACCGCCTCCTCCAGCCGGGGATCCTCGAAATGGAACCACTGGCAAAGGCCCAGTTGCGGCGTGAGCTTGGCGAAGCGCTCGAGCGACGGCTTGGGCGAACCGTCCTCACGCAACAGGCCCATCGCGAAGTGCCGGTAGTAGGATGAGCCTTCCGCCTCGCGATGGCGGGTAGTCGCTTCCCAAGTGCGCGGCAGATCGTAGAGGCTGTACCAATGGATGCGCGGCGCTTTTCCGATCAACAGTTCAGCTGTGCGCTGCAGGCCCCAATCCTGAACCTCGTCAGCTCCAAACGTCGAGACGCCGACTTCACTGATCCAGATCGGAAGGTCCGTCACCGTCCGGATTTCGTCGAGCTTGCTGGGCCAATCATCGAGGCGCCACAGATTCCAGTCGAGTCGGAACCCGTGCACCGCAACCGCGTCGAGGTGATCCAGAACGCCGCGCCCCTTCATGTTGGCGACGAACAGCGGATCGATGGGCGACATGCCCCCGAGCACTTTGGCAATCGCCGGATTCTGCGTGGCTATCGCATCCGCCGCGCAGATCGCCATCTCCCCGAACAGCCGCCAATCGGGATCGACCGCGGGATCCCAATGCGACTTGTTGTTCGGCTCGTTCCAGATCATCGCCGCTTCAATCATGAACTCATCCCCTCTCTGGATAGACTGCCCCTTCGCCCTGCGGTTTGCCGGATGCGCGGCAGATGTAAACCTCCTCCTCCCGTCGCGAGAGGATCTCGAAGCCTGAGCTTCGCAGCATCGCTTCCGAACAGGCGCGATTCGGCGCCCACCAATTACTCGGATCGCCGGCATAGCTCCGCTCGATAAAGTGGAGCTTTGGAAAATCCTCCCGCCTGAACGGAGCGCTGTCCCAGAACTCATAGTTCGAAGCGACCGGCTCGCTTTCGCCGGACCCACGCTGCATCGATTGAAACACCATGAGATCGCCCGCGACGTTCTCGCGGATGAGATCGAGGGCAAGCAGCGGATGGCGAAGATGGTAGAGAACGCCCATGAACAGGACGAGGTCGAACCGCTCATGCAGCGAGCCGACGTCGTACACCGACAGAAGCTCGAACGTGATCTCGCAACCCGCGATCTCGGCGGCGAAACGAGCCTGTGCCAGATAGTCGGGATCGGAATCGATCGCGAGTACGCGTTCTGCGCCGCGACGCTTCATCTGGATCGAGTAGAATCCTCCGTTGCAGCCTATGTCGAGGACGCTCTTTCCGGAGAGATCGGCGGGAAGCGCGCCGGCGAACCGACTCCATTTCACATTCGGATAATCGCCGAGAAAATGGTCGGGCGCCGTCGCGACGCCCGCCAGATCGATATTGCGGAACCAGGGACCGAGCGTTTCGACTCGCTTGCGTATGTCTTCCGTCGAATAACGCAATGGGTGCTCCTATTGCGCGAGCGGCTTTGCAGGCGAACGGCCGAGCGGCTCGGCGATCGCAATCCCCTGGCGAGCCTGGCCTTCACGCGGTTCGGGTCGGTCGAGCATTTGCATCGCGGAGCGGTAACCATCGAGCGTTCCGACGTCCACGTAGGATTCTCCGGCCCGAACGCCCAACGCCTCGCTGCCTTCCGCGAGATAGGCGTTGACCAGAGTCCCGAAATATTCATCGCGACGGTCTCTCTCCTTCCAGAGCCGATGCAGGGCGTGAAACACAGTAGATGGCATCTTGATGGCGCCTCAAATCCATCGAGACGTGTCGCCGGGGCGCTTCACCTCGATTGATTGAACCCTACCTGCCTCGTTCATCAGAACCGCGTCGAACAGATCGGGACGCGCGACGGGAAACAAGAGGAAAGTAAGCCGATCGTCCGGAAGGGCCGTGAACCCTTCTCGCGGAAACCAGATGGTGTCGGGAAGGCCGATCAGCACCGCCTCGTCGTCCAGAAACGGCGCGGCTCGGAAGATCGCGTCGCAAAGTCGGGCGGGGGAAGGTTGCACGAGATAAGCGATCGTGGCGCCGTCGTAGCCGGCGCCGTAATAGCTGAGAATATCGGATTTGCCTGGGGCGATGACGAAAGCCAGCTTGTCGACGCCGCCGCAAATCATTCGCTCGACCAGATATTCGCTCACCGCTGAGGGCCGATCGCAAGTCCCATTGCTGCGGCTGCCGACAGGCAGGAGTTCCTTCGAGAACGCGAGCGGTTGGATGCGACTGCCGCGACCCGCGGCCGGAATGATTCCCCACATGACTAAATCTCCTGGCG
>JBAQGU010000580.1:0-1631 GCA_049287975.1 Roseiarcus sp. | reverse complement strand
CTCCCACTCCGGCGGCCGCGGCCGCCTTCGCCGCATGGCGCTCGGCTCGGCGCGCCTCGGCGTGCAGAACGGGCCATTCCGGCACGTCGTTGTCCCATTCGACGAGGGTCGGCTGCACGCCGATGTGCGAGATCACCTTGTCGTAGAGCGCCCAGACGCCAGGGCGGACGGGCGAATCGTGCGCGTCGATCAGCAGGCGATGGCCGGCGTCGTCCTCGGCCTCGGCATAGCCGGCCAGATGGATCTCGCCGACATGTTCGAGCGGGAAACCCTCGAGGTAGGCGAGGGGATCGAAGCCGTGATTGGTCGCGGACACTTCGACGTTGTTGACGTCGAGCAGCAGCCCGCAGCCCGTGCGGCGGGCGATCTCGGCCAGAAACTCGGTCTCGGGGATCGCGCTTTCCGCGAACAGGACGTAGGTCGAGGGGTTTTCGAGCAGCATTCGCCGGCCGAGCGCTTCCTGCGTTTCTTCGATGTGCGCGCAGACGCAGGCGAGCGTCTCCTCGGTATAGGGCAGCGGCAGCAGGTCGTCGAGGAAGCCGAGATCATGGCTCGACCACGCCAGATGCTCCGAGAACAGCCCCGGCTCGTAGCGTTTCGCAAGCGCGGCCAGGCGCGCCAGATGCGCTTTGTCGAGCGGTCGCGGCGAGCCGATCGACAGGCCGACGCCGTGCAGGGAGACCGGATAGAGCGACCGGATCGCCTCCAGCCGCCGATGCGGCGGACCGCCGTCGCCCATGTAATTTTCCGCGTGGATTTCGAAAAATCCGACGTCCGGCCGCTCGGCGAGGATCGCCTCGATATGTTCGGGCTTCAGGCCGACGCCCGCACGGTTCGGCAGCAGCGCGGCGACCCGCGGATGGTTTGGGGACGGCACGGGCTTCTTCCTCGACGGGGTTTCGTCGGCTTCTTCGCACGTAGCCCGACGCATGTTACACGGCGCGGGCAAGCGGTTCGCTCGGTATTTTTTCCTCGGCGACCGCCGGCGCCGTAACATCTGTCACAATGGGACGAAGGCTGAATGAGCCAGGAGCCTTCCGGCGATCCGGTGGAGGAAAAGTGGGCGACGATGATGCGCGCCGCTCTAGGCGGCGACGAGGGCGTCTACCGGCGTTTGCTGGAGGACATTGGCCGGGCCGTGCGACCGATGGCGCGGGGCGCTTTTTCGCGAGCCCGGGTGGGCGACGCGGATGTCGAGGATGTCGTGCAAGAGACTTTGTTGGCGATCCATCTGAAGCGGCAGACCTGGGACGGCGGCCTCAGGCTGGCGCCCTGGGTGAACGCGATCGCCCGCCACAAGATCATCGACGCGATGCGCCGGCGCGGCGTTCGCCGTCATGAGCCGATCGAGGATTTCGAGGCTGTGCTCGCCGCGCCCGAGGCCGAGGATCCGCATACGCGCGGCGACGTCGAGCGGCTGCTCGGGCAATTGCCGCCGCGTGCGCGCGACATCGTCAAATCGATCTCGCTGGACGGCCAATCGATCACGGCCACCGCGATGCGTCTCGCGATGACGGAGGTCGCGGTGCGCGTCGCGCTGCATCGGGCGCTCAAATCCCTCGCGGCGGCCTGGCGGAGCGCGAATCCATGAAGACCTCCGACCTCATCGCCGCACTCGCGGCCGATGCGCC
>JBAQGU010000579.1:0-1684 GCA_049287975.1 Roseiarcus sp. | reverse complement strand
GAATATGCGGTGAAGATCGATGACGGGCTTGTTTGTTTCTTATAGCGCTGCTGAGACCGATATTTCGTCCAGGACGCGCGTGGACACGGGAGGATTTCTGCACATGGCGTCTACAAACCCCCTCGCTCCGATCCCGCATCCGCCGACAAAGCCCTTTGTCGGCAACATGCTGTCGATCGACTCCAAGGCTCCCGTACAGCATCTTGCACGGCTCGCCAAAGAGTTGGGGCCGATCTTCTGGCTCGACATGAGGGGCGTGCCACTGGTGGTGGTATCGGGGGTGGATCTCGTTGATGAGCTGAGCGATCCGGCGCGGTTCGCAAAGACGGTTCGCGGAGCTTTACGCCGTGTCCGCGTGCTCGCGGGCGACGGACTCTTCACCGCAGAAACCGACGAGCCGAACTGGAGCAAGGCGCATAACATTCTGCTCACGCCGTTCAGCAATCGTGCGATGCATACCTACCATCCGATGATGCTCGATATCGCGGAGCAACTGGTGAGGAAGTGGGAGCGTCTCAACCCCGATGACGAAATCGACGTCGTCCACGACATGACGGCGCTGACGCTCGACACGATCGGGCTCTGTGGCTTCGACTATCGCTTCAATTCGTTCTACCGCCGCGACTACCATCCCTATGTGGCGGCGATGGTGCGTTCGCTGGAGACCGTGATGATGACGCGCGGGCTTCCGTTCGAGGGCCTGTTCATGCGCGAGCGGCGCCGGCATCTGACGGCGGACATCGCTTTCATGAACGCGATGGTCGACGAAATCGTCGCCGAGCGCCGCAAACAGGCCGACTCCGCCGCGGGTAAGATCGACCTGCTCAACGCGATGATGCAGGGCGTCGATCGCAATACGGGAGAGCAACTCGACGACGTCAACATCCGCTATCAGATCACGACATTTCTGATCGCCGGGCACGAGACGACGAGCGGGCTGCTGTCGAGTTCGCTCTATGCGCTGGTCAAACATCCCGACGTGTTGGCGAAGGCGTATGAGGAAGTGGACAGGGTGCTCGGCGCTGACATCGAAGCCAAGCCGACCTATCAGAACGTTTCGCAACTGACCTACATCGAACAGATACTCAAGGAGGCGCTGCGGCTGTGGCCGCCGGCGCCGGCCTTCAGCGCCACCCCGCTGAAAGACGAGCGGATCGGCGGCAAATACGATTTGAAGAAGGGCGCCTTCGTTTCCATCCTCACCTTGGCGCTGCATCGCGATCCAAAGGCCTGGGGCCCCCATCCCGACGCGTTCAACCCCGACAATTTCTCGCGCGAGGCGGAGGCCAGGCGGTCCCCGAACGCCTGGAAGCCGTTCGGCAACGGCCAACGCGCCTGCATCGGGCGAGGGTTCGCGATGCATGAGGCCGCGCTCGCGCTCGGCATGATCCTGCAACGTTTCAAGCTGATCGATCATACGCGTTATCAGATGGTTCTGAAGGAGACGCTGACGATCAAGCCCGACGGGTTCAAGATCAAGGTACGGCCGCGAACCGACGCCGATCGCGCGAAATCGCCCGCGATCGCTCCGACGACGGCCGCGGCGAAATCGGTCGGATTTGCGCCCGGCCGCGCTCGGCCGGCCCACGACACCCCGCTATTGGTCCTCTACGGCTCCAATCTCGGCACCGGGGAAGAACTGGCGACGCGCGTCGCCGACCTCGCCGCCGTCAACGGTTTCGCG
>JBAQGU010000578.1:0-5069 GCA_049287975.1 Roseiarcus sp. | reverse complement strand
GCGCAGCACCGCGTCGAAGCCCGGCTGCTGGGAACCCAGCGCCGCCTCGGCGCCGGCGAAATGGTCGAACACGACGGGAGCCGGGAGCGATTCCAGCTGCTTCTCCAGCACCGCGATCACCGCCGGACGCGTGTACATCTGGAGATGCCAGGGCCGGTCCCGCAATTGCGCGACCGCCGCCTCCAGCTTCTTCGCAGACGCCGCCGGGTCGAAGATCCCAGCCGTCTCGAGGTTGATCCTTATGCCGCATACGCCCGCTTTCGCCATCGCGTTGAGGTCCACCGGGCTCGTCTTGTCGTCGATGACGGCAATTCCCCGCGCGCGCTGGGTACCAAGCCGGCGGAGGCCATCCAGCGTGGCGGAATTGTCGGTCCCGTAGACGCTCGGCGTCACGATCACGACGTGATCCATATGCAAGGCGTGCTGCAGCGCCAGCAGGTCGTCGGCCGTGGCGACCGGCGGGGTGTAGACCCGTCCCGGCCAGAACGGAAACTTCGCGGGATCGGCGATGACATGGACGTGGCAATCGGCCGCGCCCTCGGGGACCGCAAAGCTCACCGGCGTCTTGACGGTCGGCGCGTCCGCCGCCTCTTGGCTCCATGCGGAGCCGGATCCGAGTCCCGCGACGCCTAGCGCGCCCGCGAGCTTCAAGCCTTCTCTGCGCGAAAACATGCGTCTCCTCCCTGGTTGTCTGCCGTGTCGGCCGGCGCCGCAATCTAGCAGACCGCGCCTTCCCGGGCGAGGGGAGAAGAGGAACGTGAGGCGAGCAAGATCAATAGGTTGTAATGTCGGAAAGTAAGAAGCTCCGTACTATGATTTTACTCGCTTCGATCGTTCGTAGAGATAGTCGACAACCAGCTTCGGAACGATGAGGCCGACGCTCATCGCCAAAATGATCGCCAAGGCGGTCATGGCGTCGGCGATCGTCTCGCTCATCATTGCTGACGTCGTCTGCGAGCCGCCGGCAATTTGCACAAGTCCGCTCGCCATTCTGAAAATGTAGACGCCCGGTATCATGGAAACCACGGAGGCAAACCCGATCGCCGCGAATGGCATGTGCAGACGACGGGAGACCGGGGTGAGAACAAGCCCGACGATGAGACAAGCGACCAATGCGCCGCCCGCGACGCTGAAACCGAGCACGGCGAGCGCCGCCCACCGAAGGGCGTGGGCGACCATGCCGACAGCCACCGGCCATGGCAGCATGTTCAGCGGCGTGGAGAAGAAGATGCTGTAGGCGCCGACGGCGACCCCGGCGGCGATCACGTCCTCCCATAGCGGAACGGCCCTGCCGAGTTGGTCGACCGGGAGCGAGACTCCGAGAAGGGCCAGTCCGAACAGCAGTCCCATCGAGATCGCCACGGTGACCAACGTTGCATAGATCAGACGCGCGGCGCCCAAATGGATGGCGCCCAGGATGAGGTCCATCGCGCCGTTGAGCACGTGCGGCCCCGGGACCAAGACCATGCATGGGCAGATCGCAACAAGGCGCAGTGAAGAGCTCAACTGATAGCGAAACGCGACGCCGCCGATGACGCCGGCGAGAATCGCCGCGCAGGCCGGTTGGACAAAGACGTTCTCGCTCAACCGCGCCAATCCTCGGCGCAAAACGGCGCCCGCGGCGGCGCTGACGAATATCAGAATCGCGGGAGCCAAATGCTCGACGCCAAAGATCACTGCCAGCGCCACCGCGCCTGCCCCGGCTGCGAGCGCGAAGAGCCATGTGGGAGCTGGCCGCGCGCGCGAGATTGCGGCGATCGCCGTCGATGCGGCGTTCAGCGTGAGCCGACCGGCTTCGGCATCCGCGATCGCCTGCATCGCGGAAGCCACACGACCCATGTGGACGCCCGTCGGATCGGCCGCCACTTGCCGGATCAGACCAGCGCCACCGTCGTCGGATTCGATCTGCAAGGCGCCCCAGCGCGGGGTGACCTTGACACGCAGTCCGGAGATTTGTCCGATTCGCTCCGCCGCGGCCGCGGTCTGATCCGTGGCTTGGCCGTTGACGTAGAGAACGCGGGCAAAAGCGAGCACGAGGTTGCAACGCTCCTCCCATGTCATGCAACATTCATTCAATCCAGCCATTGAGGGCGCATACTCCTTGCCGGGCCGGCGCCGCGCTGGGCCGGCGCCTCATCTAGGGCGGAAAGCGCGGCTTCGCCGCATAGGCATGGGTTCAGGAACAATCAAGTCAAAGATCTCGCCGATTCACCGATAGTGAGCGAAAGCGGCGAGAGGGCAGGTTCTGATCGCAAAATCCGCTGCTCGCCGCAATCCGCCGAGCGCGGCGCCGGGCGAACGACCGCCTGCGCGACGACTGCGATATGGCGGGCCAATATTGGCCTTCTCATCGCTTGTCGTCGACGTTCGTCGCGTGAGGATCGGCCTGACGACACGTCAAGTTCAAACGGAATTCTCGACTACCTGCCGCCCGAGAACGCGATCAGGTTGCCGTCGGGATCGGCGACGATGAAACTGCGGGCGCCCCAGGCTTCGGTCCTCAAGAGTTGGTGAAACGGGACGTGTTTCGCCTGATATTCCTGAAACAAGGCCTCGGGATCGTCGAGGACGACCGTCGCAGACAGCAGGTCCTGCTTCGCACGCAGTTGCGCATCGACGATAGGGCTGTCGAGGTGGCGGAGGTTGAGCCGCGCGGCGTCGCGCACGACCTGAGCGTAAAAGGGCGGTTCGCCGTAGACGAACCGGACGTGAAAGCCGAGCTTTTCCCGATAGAAATTGCAGGACGCTCGGATATCGCTGACGAACAGTTGAGGCTCGGCGACGCCGAGGACCGGCTTCGATGGATTGGTGATATTTGCCTCGGTCATCGAGGGCGTTCCTATCTCTTCTAGCCGGACCTGACCAGGGTTTGCTTGATTTGCCAACGGAACGCTGGTGGGTGGGCGCTTCGAAGGACGCCACGCCTCGCGGACGTGGTATTGCCCTGAAAAAGGAAGCGGCGATTTTTGTTTCGGGAAAACGCTATCGATGCTACCGTGCTTCGATGGGCCTTCGACGATCCGCACTGGTCTGGCTGCGCGCGACGGGTTCGAGCCCGGAGGAGGCAAAATATTTGGATGTGGGCACTTTGGGTTTCGGCTCTCGTTTGGCGTCCGTCATCACGGTCGGGTTATCTCCACTCGCCGGGTTGGCCGCCATCATGGCCGGACCGCCGTTCATGACGACGGTTGGCTCGGTTGGCTTGGCCTTCATCATCATAGACGGGTTGTCGCCGTCGCCCGGGTTCGCGGACATCATGGCGCCGCCATTCATGGCCACCGAGGATTACGGGGACGCGGCGGGAGCGGGCTGCAACCTGTCCAACAGCTTCTGCTCGATCGAAGCAGCGCTCGCATAGGAGACGCGAGAGAGAAAACCGGTGTCGAGACCCAGCGCGATCGCGGCGATGCCGGCGAGCACCGCAACCCCAACCCCTCGTCGAACCCATCCCCCGATTCCCAGCGAACGTTTCATCGCTGCGAAGACCCGACCGCCGACCAGCAGCGCCAGAGCCAGCGAGGTCGCCGCGCCCGCCGCGTAGGCCAACAGCAGCAACGTAGTTTTGGCGTTGGCCCCCTGAAGCGCGGCGCCGGTCAAGATGAGGCCGAGAACAGGGCCGGCGCAGGGCGCCCAGAGCAGACCGGTGGCGACCCCCAACAAAAGCGACGGCAGAATCGTCGAATTTCTAGCTGCGGCGCCTCGGTCCGCCGACGCGGAAAGTCAGTCGCCGAACACGACGAGGGGCCTGGTGAAATGGTCGGATGGCGCCGGAAACACGAGCGCGAGCCCGAACACCGCCAGCAGAGCGAGGGCCGCCAGCCGGCCCAGTTCGTTCGCCTCGACGGCCCAACCCCCGGCGACCGCGGCCAAAGTCGCTACGGCGGCAAATGCCGCCGTCATGCCGACGAGCATCGGCAGCCCGCTGGGCAAGAATGGCTGGTCCGCTCGGGCGAACACGAAGGGCAGCACCGGGAGAATGCAGGGGCTGACAATCGTCAGCACGCCGCCCAAATAGGCCAGCAGAAACAATATCATCTTCGTGGATCTTGTTGGTTATGACGCCGCCGCGGGCTTGAAAGTCAGCGCCAGACCGTTCATGCAATAGCGAAGGCCTGTCGGCTTCGGGCCATCGTCGAAGACATGACCGAGATGTCCGCCGCATCGGCTGCAATGCACGGCGGTTCGGACCATGCCATAGGACTTGTCCTCGGTCGTTCCGACCGCTTTGTCGATCGGCGCCCAGAAGCTCGGCCAACCCGTCCCGCTGTCGAATTTTGTCGTGGAGGAGAAGTCGTCCAGGTCGCATCCGGCGCAGGCGAAGACGCCGCGCCGTTCCTCATTCAGCAATGGGCTGGTGAAGGGGCGCTCCGTTCCCGCTTGACGGAGCACGGCGTATTGGTCGGGCTTCAACAACTTGCGCCATTCCTCATCGGAGTGCGTGACCTCGAAGGTCTCGGCGGCCGCGATGGCGCCATTCCGCCACGGCAAACCGGCCGCAGCCGCGCCGATCGCCCCGCCCAACAAAAGAAACCGCCGTGTCAACATGATGCAGAACTCCGTTCGATCGCAGCCGCGAACCGCCTATCGGGCTATACGGGGCGGAGCCCATATAGTTACAGGAATAGGGACGATCACGAGAATTTTTTCGCTCCGGATCGAAGACGCCGGCAACAGCGAATGGGCGCGGCCATTCACCCCCCCTCACCGCACCTCTCCCCGCAAAAGAGGCGGGAGAGGGGGCCCAAGCCGTGCGGGCCTCCAAGCGAACGGCGAACTGGCTCTTCCTCGAGTTCCCGCCACATTGCCGAGGCCTACCGTTTCCCTCCCCGCCTCTTGATACTGCGGAAGCACGACGACGGACGAAAGGGGTAAATTTTAGGGATGGATCCGGGCCTGGCTCGCCAACCTGCCCCTAGGGGCAGTATCGCCCGAAGATGGTCCGTGTCATGGTTGCGTGGCCTCAGAGGGATTGATCATCGGTGTCGATGATCAATTCTAAATCGCGAGTCGGTGTCCCGCGCATGAGCACAAACCCCTATGGATTGGGCCATCATTTGGCGCTAGAATGG
>JBAQGU010000577.1:0-9901 GCA_049287975.1 Roseiarcus sp. | reverse complement strand
TCGCGTTCGATCCGCTCGAGTTCGGAAGCCGCGATTTGACTGTTGCGGGCTCGATGCGCTCTTTCGCGCCGACGCCTGAGATCACCGGCGCTCAGTTGCGGAAACGACTGGCGAAGCGCTTCCGGTTCCAGCAGCCAACGAAGCTGAAAATGGCAGGCGACGTCTTCGGCCGTCAACGGCCCGGCGTACCAGCGTTGGTTGCGGTCTTGAATCGCGATTCCCGCACGTTCGAGTTGAGTGAGCACCTCATGCGCGATAGTGCGGCTGACGTTGTAGTGCTCGGCGAGAGCGCTTTCGTTCAGCAGGAAACGCCCATAAACGAGGCATGCCGCGACTGAATGTTCGACCGCATGGTAGATGTGGTCACGGCGGCTGCGAATCTGGCGCGGTTCCGCGAGCCAGGCCGGCAATTCGAGACCTGCCTCCCGCAAGTCGAGCCGCCGGAGCTCGGGCGAGCCGCGCCGGCGCCCTTGCACGAGGTAGCCGCGCCCCTCGAAATCCGAAATGAGGCCTTCCTTGCAAAGAAGCTTCAGAGCTATCGCGGCCGGGACGCGGCTGGTCTGAAAGGCTCTCGCCACATTGGATTCGCCCAATACCAGGCCGTCGATCAGCGCGCCGCGTTTCAGGTGATCCCGGAGAACGGAATGGATGATGCCATAGAGCGGCTCGCTCCTGCGGCGCTGTGATTTCTGATCCTGCAACTGCATGGCTCTGCCGATCGTCGCCCCGGCCCGCCGGCGCATCGCCGTTTCGAAACCGGCAAACGAAAGTTCCGGATTCCTCCTTATCATCGAAAACCGCATATTGCATTCGATATGCGCTGCCCCTATGCTTCTCGTCATCGATGCGCCGGCCCGTTCGTGCGCCGCGAAGTCATCGCGCTCAGGGAGGGATATGATGTTTTCGATGCGCAGTTTCGTGCCTGGCGCCGCGCTTTTGGGCTTGGTCGCGTTCGTCGGATCCGCCGCCGCCTCGGACAACAAGATCGCCCTGGTCCCAGGCGGGCCTCACCCCTATTTCAAACCGTGGGAACAAGCGGCGGCCGACGCCAAGAGGGATTTCGGAATCGCCGCGGTCGATTTCAAAGTGCCTTCCGATTGGAAGCTCAATATTCAGACCGAACTGATCGAAAGCCTCGTCGCGCAGGGCTATAAAGGTTTCGGCATTTTTCCTGGCGACGCCGTCGGCATCAATTCCACCTTGTCGGAGCTGAAGGGCGCGGGAATCCCGTCGATCGCTTTGGCCGGCTGCGCGCAGGATCCGACCGACGCCGCATTTTGCCTGGGCACCGACGTCTATCATTCCGCCTATCTCGGCACGAAAGAGCTGATCAAGGCGATGGGCGGCAAGGGCAACGTCGTCCACCTCGCGGGCCTCCTCGTCGATCCCAACACCACTTTGCGCGTCAAGGCGGTCGAAACCGCGGTCGCCGAGACCAACGGCGCCGTCAAGCTGCTGCAGACCGTGGCGGACACAGACGCGCAGGAAGCCGCGGACCAGAAGATCAACGCTCTGCTCGCCGCGCAGAAGAACGAGATCGGCGGCATGATCGCCACAGGCTACATCCCGTCCGTCGTCGCGTCCAAATCGCTGCGCACGCTCGGCGACAAGCGCATCAAGTTCATCGGCATCGATGACGATCCGATCGTGCTCGACGCCATCAAGGACGGCTTCGTATCGGGAACCATGGCGCAGAACCCGTATGGGCAAGGCTATGTCGCGGCCTACGTGCTCGATCTCCTCATTGGCGGAACCTGCACGGTGAAAGCCGATGCGCCGTGGCTCAAGACGCCGCAGACGGCGCATTTCATCGATTCGGGAACGCTGGTGATCAACACGGCGAACCTTACGTCCTACAAGGACGACCTCAAGAAAGTCACCGCGGATATTCAGAGCAAGTTCAAGGGGACCTACCTGACTTGCAAGTAGCCCGCGACGGCGCCGAATTGCCGCGTCGAGACACGAAATTGAACAACGCTTCCTCATGAGATAGGCTCGTGAGGAGGCTTTGTCGCGTCGCGTTCGATATCGTCGAATCGCCTGTCCCAGAAGAGATCGGCGACAGACGCGTTCATCCCGCGGTGTTTGTGGACTATAGGCATGACTGACGAAGCCGTGAGGGAACTGCCGGCGCGACGGCGCTTCAGCGTCGGCGTGGCATCCTCCCAATTGGGCCTTCTGATCATCATCATCGCTTTTTGGGTCGTATTCTCCTGGCGCGCCCCCGGATTTGTGTCGTCGTTCAATCTCTTCACGGTCGGGCGCGCCCTGGCCGTCGACATCGTCATCGGCTTCGCGCAGATGGCGGCGCTCGCGACGGGCGGCATGAATCTTTCGGTGGGCTCGATCGGCGTCTGCGCGGTGATGACGAGCGGCTTTCTCATGCAGACGCTCGGATTACCGATTCCCGTCGCCATCGCGGGAGCGCTCGCGCTCGGCGCCGCGCTCGGGTGGCTCAATGGATTCGTCATTACCCGCACTGGCGTCAGCAGCTTCATCATCACGCTCGCCAGCGCGAATCTCTATTCCGGCGCCATGCTCATTCTGACCAAGGCGGTTCCGCTCGACAATCTGCCGAAGGAGGTTGGCGCGTTCGGAAAGCTGAGGCTCGCCGGCGCCGTATCGCCGCTGCTGATCATCGCTCTGGCGATCGGCTCGCTGTTGTTCGTGCTCTATCGCCACTCCGTCTTGGGGCGGCAAATCCTCGCCTCGGGAGCCAACGCCCGCGCCGCCAAAATGTCGGGGGTCCCTGTCGATAGCGTCGTCACGATCAGCCACGCTTTGTCCGGCCTGCTGGCGGCGACGGCGGGGATGATGGTGGTCGCGCGGCTCGGCGCGGCGATGCCGGCGGTCGGAGGCGAGGACTGGTTGCTGCCGTCTTTCCTCGGGCCGGTGCTCGGCGGCACGCTGCTTTCGGGCGGAGCTGTGGCCGTGGTCGGCACGATGCTCGGCGCCTTGCTGGTGACCACCATCCGCAGTGGGCTGCTGGTTTTGCAAGTCGGCAATTTCTGGCTGCAGCTCTACCTCGGCGTGATCCTTCTCTTCGCCGTTCTCGCCGATCGCTGGCGTGCGCTTCAAGCGGCGCGGCGCGGAATCCCGCCGTGACGAGTTGGTTCCGTCGCCTTCTTCTCGTCGAGTGGTCCGGCCTCGCCGCGGCCATCGTCCTGGGCGCGATCGCGCTCAGCTTCATCGCGCCGAACTTCCTCACCGAATTCAACATCTACGTGATGTTGCGCAGCCTCAGCGTCGGCCTGCTCGTAGCCTTCGCGCAAATGATCACGTTGGGCGTCGGCCAGATGAATATCGCCGTCGGCGCGCTCGGCGGGCTGACGGCCATCCTCTTCGGCGCCACGATGGAACTCTACGGTTTTCCCATCGCTCTGGCGGTTCCCGTCGCGCTCGGGATCGGAGCGCTGGGCGGTCTGATCAATGGCCTCTTGACCGTGCGCACGGGCGTCAACGCTTTCATCATAACGCTGGCGACAGCATCCGCTTTCACGGGAATCGATTTCGGCATTACCGGATCGATACCGTTCTACAAAATGCCTGCCGCGCTGGTCGCCTTCGGCGATCGACATCTGAGCGCGATCCCCTATCTCCTCGTTGCGCCGCTGACCGTGGCCATGGGGCTCGGCGTGTTCTTCTCCCGCACCGCGCCGGGGCGCCAGCTCCTCGCCTTCGGCGGCAATCCCCACGCCGCCGAATTGTCCGGCATCTCGCGCGAGCGCGTCGTCGTATCCGCGCACGTTCTATCCGGTCTGCTCGCTGGCGCCGCCGCCGTGCTGGCGGTCGCGCAACTCGGGTCGGCGCAACCCACAATTGGCGCCGATTGGCTGCTGCTTTCCTTTGCCGCGCCGATCATCGGCGGAGCGGCGCTGACCGGCGGCCATATCTCTGTGCTCGGCACCATGTTCGCGGTCTTGCTGCTGGGGCTGATTCAAAATGGCATGGTGCTCGCGAAGGTCGATCCCTATTGGGTCCAGTTCGTGCTCGGCGCCCTCATTCTCGCCGCAGTCGGCCTGAACCGATGGCGAGCGGTCGAGAGCGGGGCGGCCTGAGATGGAACTCGCAATTGAATCCGTCAGCAAATCCTTTCCCGGCGTGCAGGCGCTCGACGGCGTTTCGCTCGACCTGAAGGCCGGCGAAATCCATGCCCTGATGGGCGAAAACGGCGCTGGCAAATCGACGTTGATCAAGATTGTCACCGGTCTGCTTCGTCCCGATTCGGGCCGTGTCCTACTGAATGGCCGCCCGGTCACGTTCGGCTCGCCGCGGGACGCGCTGAGAAAGGGAGTCTCGGCGGTTCATCAGGAGCGAAACCTGATCCCGCGTTTCAGCGTCGGGGAAAATATCCTGCTCGAGCGCCTGCCGGTCAGGAACGGCCTCGTGGACTATGGCGCCGTCGAGCGGGAGGCGCGCCGCTATCTCGACCTGCTCGATCCCGGGATCGACGCACGCGCCGAAGTGCGCGGCCTTTCGGTCGCGCAGATGCAGATCGTCGAAATCGCCAAGGCGCTGTCGCTCGAGACCAAGATTCTGCTGCTCGACGAACCGACCGCATCGATCACCGAACACGAGACCGCCGCACTCTTCAAAGTTCTCAGGAAGCTGCGCGAGGACGGCGTCGCGATCGTGTTCGTCAGCCACAAGCTCGAGGAAGTGTTCGCGATCGCCGAACGCGTCACGGTTCTGCGCGATGGCAGGAACGTCGCGCGGGGCGCGCTGCTGTCGGAAATGACGCGGCAGACGCTCGTCTCGCTCATGATCGGCCGCGCCGAGCGCGTGGCGGAGATCGGCGAACGACGCATCGATCCGGCGCGCGTCGTACTCGAAGCGCGCGGACTCTCGACCGAACGCGGGCATCGCGATATTTCGTTTGCTCTTCATCACGGGGAGATCCTCGGACTGTACGGCCTCGTCGGCGCCGGACGAAGCGAACTGGCTCACGCGATCCTCGGCGCGGAGAGGATTTCAGCGGGCGAGTTGTTGGTCGGAGGCCGGCCCGTTCGCATTCGTGACGTGCACGATGCGGCGAGACGATTTCGCATGGGCTACGTCAGCGAGGACCGCAAGCAGGAGGGACTGATCCTCATGCATTCGATCACGCGCAACGTCGCCATCACCATCTGGCGGCGGCTGGCGAACGCCGTCGGGCTGATCAATCCGCGCAGCGAGACCCGCGCCGTCGCACCGCTCATCGCGCGACTCGACGTTCGCACGCCATCTCTCGGTCAGATCGTTGGCAATCTCTCGGGCGGAAATCAGCAGAAGGTTTCGATCGCCAAGTGGCTGGCGGCGGAGTCCCAAATCCTCATCATCGACGAGCCGACGGTCGGCATCGACATCAAGACGAAGACCTACCTGCACGAACTCATCGGCGAGATCGCCCGTGAGGGCGCCTCTATTCTCCTCATCTCCAGCGACATGGCCGAAATGATCACCCTCGCCGACCGCATCCTCGTCATGCACGGCTTCCGACTGGTCGGCGAGGTGGTAAACGACCATCGTTACGAGACAACCAGCAAGGCGATCATGGGCTGCATCCATGCCGTCGCCGATTTCGAGCCGGCCGCCGCCGGTTAGCGGCGGCTACTGTCATTCCCGCGAAAGCGGGAATCCAGGGGCCGCACGTGCCTCGGCACTGGATTCCGCTTTCGCGGGAATGACAGAAATGGAGCAGCGCACGTTCCAGCGCGTCTCCAAATACCAGGGAGGACATGATGGCAGCCATAGAACGCGTCGAGATCCGAATGGTGGATCTCGTCCCGAAGACGAAGCGCGTCGATGCGATTCAATCCTTCGTCAGTCAGGAAACGCCGATTGTTCGCATCACCGACGCCGACGGCGCAGTCGGGGTCGGCTACAGCTACACGATCGGCACCGGAGGTCCTTCGATCGTCGAACTGCTCGCCCGCACGCTGGCGCCGGCGCTGATCGGACGCGAGGCTGCGATGGTCGAGCAGATCTGGCGGGACCTCTTGTTTCTGACCCATGCGACGTCGGTTGGCGCCATCACCTCGCTCGCGCTCGCCGCCGTCGATACGGCCTTGTGGGATTTGCGCAAAGCGGGCTTGCCGCTGCACGTGATGGCCGGCGGCGCACGCGACAAGGTGCAGCTCTATACGACGGAGGGCGGCTGGCTGCATTTGCCGACCGATGCGCTGGTCGCCGATGCGCTGCAGGCGAAGGCGCAAGGTTTCGGCGGATCGAAGGTCAAGGTCGGCCGGCCCGCCGGCGAGGACGTCGCCCGGCTGACGGCGCTGCGGGCTGCGGTCGGGTCGGACTTCGAGATCTTCACCGACGCCAATCAGGCTTTCACTGTCGAGGAGGCGATTCGCCGCGCGCGACTCTATGAAGCCGCAGACATCGGCTGGTTCGAGGAGCCGCTGCCGGCGGACGACGTCGAGGGCCATGCCAGGCTTTCGCGCGCCACGACGATTCCGATCGCGATCGGCGAAAGCCTCTATAGTCCGCCGCAGTTTCGCGACTACCTGCAGCGGGGAGCTTGTTCGATCGTTCAGGTCGACGTCGCGCGCATCGGCGGCATAACCCCGTGGCTGAAGACCGCGCATCTGGCCGAGACGTTCAACGTCCGCGTCTGCCCGCATTTCCTGATGGAGCTGCATGTCGCGCTGTGCTGCGCCGTTCCCAACGCGCGGTGGCTCGAATATATTCCTCAGCTCGACGACATTACCGCCGATCGGATGAAGATTCACGAGGGCCACGCGTTTCCCAGCGCTTCTCCGGGACTCGGCATAGACTGGAATTTCCAAGCGATCGAACGTTCGACCGTCGAGGGGAGCCTTCGGCTTCTGGGCAAGGGCGACTGAGAGGGGGGTGAAATGCGACGAATGGGCCTTTGCAACCGGCTGCGGCCGGAAAAAGTAGACGAATACAAAACTCTCCACGCGGCAGTCTGGCCGGACGTGCTGGCCCGCATCACCGCCTGCAACATCCGCAATTACTCCATTTTCTTGCGGACGCCGGAGAATCTCCTGTTCGCCTATTGGGAATACCACGGCGAGGATTTCGACGCGGACGCGCGCAAGATGGCCGCCGACCCCGTCACCCGTCAGTGGTGGACGCTCACCGACCCGTGCCAGGAGCCGTACGACACGCGCGAAGAAGGCGCGTGGTGGGCGAGCGTGGACGAGGTGTTCCATCATCCTTAGAGGAATCGAGCAGATCGTCATTGCGAGCGACAGCGAAGCAACCCAGACTAAGCCGCAGATGCGCAGCCCAAGTCAGGATTGCTTCGCTCTGCTCGCAATGACGGATGGGGCGTCGAGCATGACGGCATCGCCTTGGACCAGCCGCCAATCACATGCGCATGGACCGTCCCGCGGGGTCGTACGGCGACGAAGCTATGACTCGCGCGGCGCGCTCGACGCCGACAATGTGAACAGAAAGTTTCGTCCCGACCGACGCAAATTCCGGCGATACGAGCGCCATCGCCAGACTCTTGCGAATCCAATGACCGTAGCCGCCCGAAGTCGTGAACCCGACGCGCCGCCCATCGCTCCAAATAGGCTCATAGCCCGAGGCGTCCGCATCGGCCGTGTCCAGTTCGAGGGTGACGAGCTCATGCGACGGCGGCGGACCCTCGTGCTCGACCAATGCCTTTTCGCGTCCGACGAAATCGCCTTTGTCCCAGGCGATCCAACGGTCCATGCCGGTCATCCGAGGGGTATAGATCTGAGTGAACTCGGCCGACCAGATCCCGAAGCTCTTTTCGAGCCGCAGCGCATTGAGAGCGACATATCCATACTCGGCCACGCCGAGGTCCTGGCCGGCTTCCAACAGCAAACGGCGCAGCACCGTATGTTCCAGCGCATCGCAATTGATCTCATAGCCGAGTTCGCCGGCGACCGAGAGGCGGCCGACCTTGGCGCGGATCAGTCCGATGTCGATTATCGTGCAGCCCATGAACGGCAAGGCTGCGTTGGAAACATCCCGATCCGTCAGCCGTGCCAGGAGTTCACGGGATTTTGGCCCTGAGATCGAGAAACCCGGCGTCACGTCAGAAATATCTCGGACGGTGACGCCTTCTCGCGCATGGGCTTCGAACCAGCGCATGTGCCATTGACGCAGGTAATAGGACCCAGTGATCCAATAAATCCCGTCGCCCCAGTTGAAGACGGTCAAATCCCCCTTCAACCCGCCGGCTTCTCCGAGCATGGGCGCGAGGCGAGCGCGATTTGGAGAGGGTAGCTTCGAAGCCACGATCCAATCGAGCCACTCGCTCGCTCCGGGTCCAGACACCTCGTAGCGGGCGAAGGCGGAGATATCGAGCAGGCCGACGCGTTCTCGCACCGCCTTGCATTCCGCCGCGACGATGTCGAAAGCGTTTGATCGCTTCAGCGTCGGCTTCTCGACAAAACCCTCGGGAGCGAAATAGAGCGGCGTTTCGAGACCGTACGACAGACCCCAGCGGCATCCGGCCGCCGTCATCGCATCATGCGCGGGCGCGGTTTTCAGAGGCCGGCCCGCCGGCAATTGCTCGTTGGGATAGGACATGACGAATCGGCGAGCATAGAATTGCGCCGTGGTCTGTCGGATGTATTCCTTGTTCGAAGCGTAGGCGCCATAGCGCGCGATATCCATCGCGAAGACATCGGCCGCGGGTTCGCCATGGACCATCCACTCGGCGAGCGACTTGCCCACCCCCCCGCCCTGAAGGAAACCCGCCATGACGCCGCATGCCAGCCAGTATCCGCGCTTGCCCGCCACCGGACCGACGAGCGGATTGCCATCGGGCGAGAAAGTGAAAGCGCCGTTCACCCACTTCTTTATGCCCGCTGTCTGAAGGCAGGGAAATCGCGCGAAGCCGATTTCGAGTTCAGCGGAGATGCGATCTATGTTTTCGGGCAGCAACTCGACGCCATAGTCCCAAGGGGCGCCATCCATGGCCCAATGTTGGGGCCGCGTTTCGTAGATGCCGAGCAGCATCCCTTTCTGGTCCTGCCGCATGTATGTGAACCCTTCGAGATCCACGATCATCGGCAACTCCTTCTCGAGCGCGGCGACCTCGGGGATCGTCTCGGTCAGAAGATAATGATGCTCCATGGGTGAAACCGGAAGCTCCAACCCTGCCATCCGGCCCAATTGCTTGGCCCAGAGACCCCCAGCGTTGATCACGTGCTCGGTTGTGATCACGCCTTTTTCCGTCACGACGTCCCATTGACCGTCGGGCCGATGTTGCAACTCCAGCACCCGGTTGTGCTCGATCACCGTGGCTCCGCGCTTTTTCGCGGCGGCGGCATAGGCCCAGACGGTGCCTGTCGTGTCGATGTAGCCTTCGCGGTCGGCCCAAAGGCCGCCGAGCACACCCTCGACGCTGATGACCGGGCAAAGGGCTTTGATTTCCTCGGGCGCAACGAGTCGCACGTCTTCGATTCCGACGGCCTGAAACGTCCGGTAGGCCGCCTGCAGCCACTTCCAACGGTCCGGCGCCGAGGCGACGGAAATTCCGCCGGTCATGTGCATTCCGACCGACTGACCCGACTCCTTCTCGATTTCGCTGAGAAGGTCGATCGTATAGGCCTGCAGCACGGCCATGTTCGGGTTCGCGTTCAGCGCATGGAATCCGCCAGCCGCATGCCAGGACGAGCCCGCCGTCAGAATCGATCGTTCAACCAGCGCGACGTCGCTCCAACCAAATTTGGCGAGATGATAGAGCACGGAAGCGCCCACGACGCCGCCGCCGATGACAACTGCCCGGTAGTGCGATTTCATCGTGCGCATTCCCATGGTGGCGCTGTTCTCGGTCGACCATATTGCGGAACTTTTGGATTGTCTAGACACGTGTGTCTAGCGGACCCCTTGGCGCGAGAGTCGGCGGCGACGAGGGTTGCATCCATGGCCCATCCCGTAATGGCCGGGCTCGAGGCCGGGCATGACC
>JBAQGU010000576.1:0-4933 GCA_049287975.1 Roseiarcus sp. | reverse complement strand
TTTTAACATTCTATCGCCTAAATTCTCAAATTCTATTCGCATCCGTGTGATTGTCCATATTGGCCTACTCTGAAAATTATTTCCGACTACATCGGGGGATACGTCCAAAAACCTCAAGGGTCGATCTTCGGAGATTCTGTCGAGTTGGGAGCGTTGACTATCTAGCTCACCTTTTTGCTTCGAAAATATCCAATAGGGTGCCAAAAACAATCGAATCGAAACAGTGGCTCCTACTATAATAACCATAAGCTTTTGATCATCGATATCGATGCCGCCTCGGAATCGCGGGACGAAGTAAGTGAGCACACCAGCAACAAGAATTATAGACATCAGAATTGTATGGGCGGCGTGAAACGTGTGGGTGCACGCTACGTATAGAACTCGACCGTAATATTTTAAGAACGACATGTGTTTCTCAGCCGGTCAACCTCTGAATCGTCCAGCGGCTTACATTATAGGATCGCGCAATTTCGCCAAGCGACTCTTTTCGCGCCTTCGTGCGGCGTTTCGCCGCCTCGTGCTGATGAGGCGTGAGGGTCGGCTTGCGCCCCCCGGCATGACCTCCGCGACGTGCGCTTTACAACATTTTCGTGACTTACAATTTGGTTCTCGGCTAAGCAATTGTAATAACTAGAGTTCTTGGAACGTTGGTCTAATCCATCATAGGTGCTACAGAGAACCGCCACGGCGAAGGCGAGCGATATGACATGATTTGTATCTCAACATAGTCAGGCGGCTTCCGCCGCCTCTCGTCATGTCCGGCCTCGAGCCGGGCGCCCAGGCGGCGTCTTCCGGCGATTATCCGCGGACGTCGGCCATGGATGCGAGGGCGGCAGGCGCCAAATCGACCCGTTTCATCCATTAGGCGGCGGCCAACACCGCCTTTTTCACCGCAAGCGGCAGAGCAATCGAGCGGAAAAAGGCTTTCGGATAGAGATAATCGTCCCCAGACTCATCGATGATTCGGAGCAGGCCGTGCTTCTCTGCGCCAGCATCGCGAAGGGCGACGTAGATTTTTCGCTTCTCGAGCGACGCCGAGAAGCCGTCGTTATCGACGCACACGACCAGTTCGTTTGCTTTCGGCTTCGTCATGGTTCGAGTCTCAAAGCAGGTCCTTGATTTTGAACTCCTTGCGCCCGATCGCGCTGGCCTCATACCAATGTATCTCAGCCAAGTGGACGGAGCCATCGGATAATCGAACGCGGCCGATTCCCTTGCGCTTGCGCCAGCGGCCGCGTCCATGGACCCGCCGCAAGCGGGCGATCTCGCGGATTCCAGACCCGGTGGCGAAGGTCTCAATATTTGAAATTTCGCCAAGTATCTCGAAATACATTAGCTGATCGTGTCGAGCTTGGCGAGGGCCGTCAAGCGAGGGCCTGACGTCGCATTTACCATTGGGTGATGCTGGTCATCGATAAAGCATGGCAGCGGGCTCAAAGACGCGATAGACGTCCCCTTGATTGACGCATCCCGTCCGGTCGCAAGCCTTATCGTCCATTTCCCGCCAGGAGTGCCTAAAAATTAGGCAGCGCAGCGCACATTTCGTCACCGCGGACCCCACGATCGACGTCATGGGGAGAGCGTAGCGCTCATCGGACGGCCGTGATACTTTCCCGTCGGTGGGGGGCTCGTGACTCCGCAATCTTCGGACCTGCCGCGTCCTTTTCCGCCGAACAGCGGACCCGAAGCGTGGAGGCCGGCATGCGCATCAACCTCCGTCTGGCGCGCTGGTGCTCTTGGCATCGTTCACCCCGAGCGTCGCCTTATCTCAAGGCGAGCCGCAACAGCCGTTCAGCGAATTGACGCTCGGACAGGTCGATTTCCCCATCTCGTGCAGCGAACCGGCGCAACGGCAGTTCAATCGGGCCGTCGCAATTCTGCATTCCTTTTGGTACGAAGAGGCGACCAAGGCCTTCACCGATGTGACGAACACCGATCCATCCTGCTCGATGGGCTATTGGGGCGTCGCGATGAGCAATTGGCATCCGATGTGGTTTCCGCCCACCGATGCAGAGCTGAAGGCGGGATCAAATGCGGTGGCCAAAGCGGAGGCCTTGGGCGGCGGAAACGACCGCGAGCGGGGTTACATCGCAGCAATCGCCGCGTTTTTTCACGACAACGACAAGCTCGACAACCGCGCGCGCGCTGTCGCTTACGAGAAGGCGATGGAGCAGGTCTTCCTGCGATATCCCGACGACCGCGAGGCGGCGGTCTTCTATGCGCTCGCGCTGAACGCGACGGCTTCCCCCACTGACAAGACCTACGCCAATCAGAAGAAAGCCGCCCAGATTCTAAATAAGATCTTCATCGAGCAGCCGAACCACCCGGGCGTCGCGCATTATTTGATCCACAGCTACGATTCGGCGCCGCTCGCGGAGTTGGGGCTGCCCGCCGCGATCTGTTATGCGAAGATAGCGCCTTCTGTGCCTCACGCGCTGCATATGCCGTCGCACATCTTCACGCGGCTCGGCAAATGGCAGGATTCGATCGAGGCCAATCGCGCTTCGCTGGCCTCGGGTGAGGACTACGCATTGCGGCAGTACGGCGAGGGCGTCGCCTGGGATCAGTCGCTGCATGCAATGGACTATCTCGTATATGCCTATCTGCAGCTCGGCCAGGATCGCGCGGCCAAGCAGGTTGTCGACGAGGTCGTCGCCTTCCGCAAATCCGCGACTGAGACGCTCCCCGCCGCCTACGCGATCGCGGCGATTCCGGCTCGCTATGCGGTCGAGCGGAGAGATTGGGCGCAAGCGGCCAACCTTTCGCCGCCGCCCTTGACATTCGCTTGGGACGTTTTCCCCTGGGCCAAGGCGATGATCACCTATGCGCGCGCGCTCGGCGCCGCCCGGACCGGAGACGTCGCGGGCGCGCAAGCAGAGATCGGGCGTCTGCAAGCGGCGCATGATGCAGTGATCGGCCGCAACAAATATTGGGCTGATCAGATCGAGGTGCAGGTGCTGGCGGCAACTTCGATGCTCGCGCGTGCGCAAGGAAGGGACGAGGAAGCGATTGCCTTATTGGGGCAGGCGGCCGATCTCGAGGCTTCCATGGACAAACATCCCGTGACGCCGGGCGGAATTGTGCCGGCGCGTGAGCTTCTCGGCGATCTGCTGCTGGAACTGAACCAGCCGGCTCGAGCTTTGATGGCTTACGAGGCGTCGCTCGGCGCCGACCCGAACCGGTTCCGCAGCGTCTACGGCGCCGCGAAGGCAGCCGATCGTGCCGGGGAGCCCGCCAGGGCAAAAGCCTACTTCGAGCAACTCGCCCTGCTGGCGCGAGATGCGGACACGGAAAGACCAGAAATCGTGGAAGCCAAGACCTATTTGAGGCAATAGTAACCGCGCCGATACCGGCTGACACGCGAGTGATTGGACGTGGCCGCCATCCTGACGCAGGAACTCGCATCGCGTTTCGCGCGCATCGCGCTCGGCCACGTCACCCGCGAATATCCCAACAAGCCGGGGCATATTCTTCGAGGACCGCGGGACGCGCGAACGCCGAGTGAGCTGCATCCGCTGTTCTTCGGCAGCTTTGATTGGCATTCGTGCGTCCACGGCTATTGGCTGCTCTGTCGATTATACCAGCGCTTTCCCGGGCTTCCGGAACGCAGTGAAATCCATTCCCTGCTGGACCGCCAACTTACCGCGGAGAACGTGCAGGACGAGTTGGAGTACTTCAGAACGGCCGACGCATTCGAGCGGCCGTATGGCTGGGCTTGGCTGCTCATGCTCGCGTCGGAGCTCGAGCTGCATAAAAATGCGGCTGGGCAGCGCTGGGCCGCGGCGCTGGCGCCGTTGGCGGAGTTTCTCGCCGCCCGATTCCTCGCTTTCCTGCCGGTTGCAAACTACCCGGTGCGGAGCGGGGCGCATTTCAACAGCGCCTTCGCAGTGACGCTGGCTTGGGAGTACGCTCGAGTTCCCAGGAATGACAGACTGAAAGAGGTCCTGCGGGAGAAGACCCGGGCGTGGTTTGAACGGGATGCCGACTGTCAGGCTTGGGAGCCCAGCGGCGATGATTTCCTGTCGCCGGCGCTGATGGAAGCGCTCGCGATGCAGCGAACCTCGCCAGCGGCAGAATTCGCGCCCTGGTTCGATCGATTCCTGCCGCGGATTGAAGCGCGAAGCCCGGCGACGCTATTCGAACCCGCCACGGTCAGCGATCGAACCGACGGCAAGATCGCGCATCTGGATGGACTCAACTTCAGCCGCGCGTGGTGCTGGAGATCGCTCGCTGCGACCTTCGCCGAGAACGACTCTCGTCGTGAAGTCGCCCTCGCCGCCGCCGAGGCGCATATCGCCGCCAGCCTCCCGCACGTCGCCGACGACTATGCCGGCGAACATTGGCTCGCGACTTTCGCGACGCTCGCCCTCGAGGCTTAGGCGGCGGCGCGAAACAAGCGCTTCTTCGGGCGAGCGGATCGATTTTAGGCCTTTTTCTGCTCCGGTCGCCAATTCCCTGTTGTCGCGAATTAATTCCCTGTTGGGGTGAATTAAATTCCCTGTTTGGCGCGAATTAATTCCCTGTTCCATTGCACAGGGAATTTCATCTCGTGTATCTAGCAACATACTGAATTAGCAGATGTTTTAGGGACGGATTTTCGCTGCAGAGCGACAGATTCTCAAGAGATTCCCTGTTGATTCCCTGTTGGCGGGGGTCAGAGCTTCACGCTCCGCAGCCGCAGCGCGTTGGCGATGACGCTCACCGAAGAGAGCGCCATTGCGGCGGCGGCGATCACCGGCGACAGCGTGAGGCCGAAAAAAGGGTAGAGCACGCCGGCCGCGATCGGCACGCCGGCCGCGTTGTAGACGAACGCGAAAGCGAGATTCTGACGGATATTGTGCATCGTCGCGCGCGAAAGGCGGCGCGCGCGCACGAGGCCCCGCAAGTCGCCGTTGAGCAGCGTGATCCCGGCGCTTTCGATCGCGACGTCGGT
>JBAQGU010000575.1:0-3086 GCA_049287975.1 Roseiarcus sp. | reverse complement strand
CGGCAGGTTCGTCGGAATGGCGGCCGCATCGCCCGCCGACGCGAGCGACCGCGCGGCAGCCCCGTCCGGGAGCATGACCTGGACGTCGCCGGTGAACTGATATCCGCGCCCGGCAACGGTGCGGATCAAGTCGCGCTCCGCCCCGAACGCGTGGCGCAAGGCCAAAATCTGGGATTTCAGGTTGGCCTCGGCGACGACCCGGTCCGGCCAGACGCGAGCCAGCAGATCGTGCTTGGTGATGACGGCGCGGGGCGCAGCGATCAAGACCATCAGCAGATCGAACGCGCGCACGCCGAGCTTTATCGGCACGTCGTCGGCGAGCAATTCGCGACGGTGCGGCAATACCCGGAAGCGGCCGAACGCAATGCCCTCGAGTGTGTCGGCGGCGAGATTCATCGACGGGTCGAGGATTGATCAATAAGGAGCCTCGAGGATCTCTGGATCATTCTCGTTGAGAGCATTCATCCGTCTAGGGACTACCTCGAGGCGCTGTCAAGTTCAGGGTTTAGGACCCGCCTCCGACGACCCGCTGAAACCTGCCGTCGGGGAGGGGTCCGGATGCGCAGGCGACTGGCGAGACGCCATCGAAATTTCCATGCCGAGCAAGACGGCCACGATAGCGACGAAAAGGAAGAATCGAGCGTTATTCGGGAGGCCGACGCGTTGCGATGTCTCGCGTGGATTGGTCTTGGGTTGATTGGTTTTGCGTGGCCCGGGAGCAGAAATGGTCTTGGTCGGGAGGAGCGCGACCAAGCGGGCGGCGACCGATTCCGACTCCGAAGCGGTCGCCGGCTCCTCGGAAACCGCTGCGACCAGCGACCTCATCCTCTCGGTCGCGGCTGCTGTCGGCAGCTGAGCCAGATTCGCGGCCTCGCCCCAAGGATCGAGGTCCAGCCGCGCCAGCGCCGAAAGCACAGTGAGCAACATCCCGTTTTTTTCGTGACCTATCGGGGCGTGTAAAAAATCGTCGAATTGGGATTGCTGCCACGAGGTCGAAGCAGAACGCGCCATTTTGGTCACCCGTCGATTTCCTCACCCCTGCCGACACGGCAACAAGAGATGTCCATGTTGCGTCTACACGGCAACCCTTTCTGACTACTTGCGCCGGCGATAATTTTTCAATGCGGAAAACGGGCGGTTTGCATAAGCGCCGTATATGGGCGCGTTCTCCCGCGAGAGCGGGAGGGGGATTCACTCGGTTGCCTCCTCACGTGTTGGCGCGGCAAGGAAATCCCGTGGTAGGGTGCGGCGATCGAGGGAGAGCCTGCCGATGTTGGACGAAGACGAGGACCTGGACCAGATGAGTCCGGAACGGCTGCGCGAGTTGAAGCAGGAAGTGCTGCTTCGCATCGAGGAGATAGGGTCCAGGGACGCTTCCGTGGAGCCGGAACGCGCCGATGAAATCAAGGAGTTGGACGATCTTCTGAATGAGATCGAAGAGAGGCTCAGCGGGCCGGAGACCGCAGCGTCCTGATGGCGGCGGACTCCGCGCGGCTCACGACAGCCCGAACACGGTTTTGACGGACGCTTCGATCAGAGCCATCTCGGCTGCCGTGATCGCGGCGATGCGCTTGCTGATCTTGCTCTTGTCCACGGCGCGCAATTGGTCGCAGAGCGCGACGGAATTGGCGCCCAGCGAGGGAATCGCGACGACGATAGGCGGCGCCACGCTCGGCGAACTCGAAAGCGGAATTACTCCGACGGTGCGGCGGGCGGCGTTTATGGCGTCTTCGGTCAGCACGAGGCACGGACGACGCCCGCGTTGCTGGCTACCGTAAGTCGGCTCGAGATCGACCCAATACACATGACCTCGAAGATATTTCACGGGCTATTCGTCGATCAAGCCGTCGGTCTGCGTGGCGGCTTCCCATAGCGCGCTATCGTCGCGAACGGTCTGAAAAGCGGGATCGGTTTCCACTATCCGCGCCATCCGGCCGAGATGATCGTTCTTGGCCTCCAGGTCGCGCTCGATCAGCTGCTGGATGACCTGGCTGCGCTTGCCGGCCGGATACGCGCGGTAGAAGCGGTCGAGCGTGTCCTTCTCGATGGAAATGGTCGTGCGGGCGAGTGGCATGGCCGTGCTTTCGATGTATGAGCGTAATACCGTATTACCGCGTTGCAGCGCGTCGGTCAATGGTTGTGTCGTCCGGGGCCACAGTGGCGCGAGCGGAGAAACTCTTCGGGCGGCGTAGGGCGTACGCCCCGCGAGCTCGCTGACCGGAGCTGCCCAAAGATCTGGCAGCGAACGCGCGGCTTTGCTATGTTGACCAAGTGAGACGGGACGACGCCATAAACCGATTGCGCGCGCACGAAGCCGAACTCAAGCGGCTCGGCGTCGAACGCCTCTATTTGTTCGGATCGACGGCGCGTGGGGAAGCGACAGACGATTCCGACGTCGATCTTTTTTTCGACCATGAAAAGGGCAAGCTCGGCCTGTTTGAACTGATGGACGTGAAAGAATTCGCTGCCGGAATTCTCGGCCGAAAGACCGACATCATGACGCGTAACAGCCTGCATCCGCGGCTCAAGAAGCGGATCGAGGACTCGGCCGTGCTGGTATTCTGATGGCCAAACGGCTTCTGTCGCTGCGGCTCGAAGACATCATCGAAGCTATCGAGCGGCTCCGCGCCACGCTGAATGGAGTGGCCATCGAAGCCTTTGAGCTGGATTGGGAAAAGCGCTGGTTGGTCGAGCGCGGCATCGAAATCATTTCCGAGGCCAGCCGGCATCTCGACGACGATATGAAAGCGCGGCGTCCGGAAGTACCTTGGCCAAAAGTCGCGGGTATCGGCAACATTCTCAGGCATGCTTACGATCACGTCGCGGCGGACGTGCTATGGAAGGTGGTACACAATGATTTATCTTCTTTAGATCGAGTTTGCCGCGAGGAACTCGTGGCGGCGCTCGCGCGCGAACGGAAGGGCTGATGTCTGACGCCCAAATCGTAGATTTCGCTGAATGTTGGGACAAAGTTGAAATGACGACAGAGGACGAAATCTTTCTCGCTCCGCCCGACGGCTTTCCCTTCGAACCCGCGCACCCCGGCGAGGTGTTGTCGGATGAACTGGCCGCGCGGGGCATGACGG
>JBAQGU010000574.1:0-2009 GCA_049287975.1 Roseiarcus sp. | reverse complement strand
CCCTTAATTCGACCGCAAGAAGCCGGGATCACAACCCTCATGTCGATTTTCACAGGCTTTCTCCTGGCGCCAGCCGGGTCCGGCCGAAGACTGGGGCTCGTAATATGGCGACTACGCAAACCGCGAGCATTCTCGCCAAGCTGACCAACGCCGGCATCGAGGCCGATGTCGCCAAGCTGATGGTCAACAACTCGCTCAGCTATTCCGCGATGCTGACAATCCTGCAGGACGCCGCGGTCGGCGGCATGACGGCGAGCAAATTCAGCACGCTCGAGACGCTGGCTTCGCTACTCGACACAACGGGCGGCATTTCGACGACGGCTTACGTTCAGCAGATCGCCCAGGACGTCATCGACGGCAACGGGGCCAACGCCACTTGGAACGGCGGTTCGTCGACCGCGGTCGCGCTGGGCAATCTCAGCGCGAAGTCGTCGGCGACGCAGGTCGGCGAACTGATCGGCGAGTGGTTCCTGGGAACCGACCTGCCGGGGACCAACGTGTCCTCGGTCGGGGAGACCAACCTCAATTCGACGTACAAGATGAGCACGAGCCCGCTCTACGGCGCGAGCGGTGCGCCGAGCTATCTCGACGTCAATCAGGGCTACATCGGCGACTGCTATTTCGTGGCCGCGATCGCCGAGGTCGCGCTACAGGACCCGAGCGCGATCGAATCGATGTTCACCAACAACGGCAATGGCACGTACGGAGTCAGGTTCGACGTCAACGGGCAAGCCGATTATGTCACCGTCAACGACGCTCTGCCGAACATGCCGTCCGGCTATAGCTTTGCGAACGGCTCGACGCTCGAATTCGCCAACGGCCCCGTCCTCTGGGCGGAGCTGCTGGAAAAGGCCTATGCCGAGCTGAACGCCCAGCCGAACGCACCCCACGGCGCCGAGCTCAACGCCGCGAGCGATTCCTATGCCGGGATCGACGCCGGCAGCGCCTCCGCGCTGACCGAGATCGCCGGCCAGTCGGTCAGCGGTTTCAACCTCTCCCCGTCGACTTCGTCGTCGACGCTGGGGTCCGACAATTCGAAACTCGCGGCGGCGTTCAGCAGCGGCGAGGAATTGCTCGTCGCGACGCCCAACAACGTTACCGGCAACCTCGTGGGCGATCACATGTTCGAGGTCGTCGGCTACAACGCAACGACGGACATGCTCACGCTGCACAATCCGTGGGGCGCCGCCTATTCTGGGCCCCTGGCGATGACGTTCACCGAGTCGCTCGCCTCGCTCGCCGCCAATGACTGCTCGGTCTACATGACCTCCGGCAAGCCGGTGGCGTGAAAACGAGCGCCCTCTCCCGCTTGCGGAGAGGGTTGGGGTGAGGGGCCTGGAGCGTCACGCCCCATCGTCGTAAGGCGACGCCCAAAAACAGCTGAATCGGGTTTGGGTTTTTACTGTTTTTGGCTGTTTACGGGATTCCTGTCTGCGGCGCCGGCGTCTATGGCATGTCGATGATAGACGAATCACCGCTGCGCATCCGGTATGAGGCCGTTCGTTCCTCGCTCGACGAGCGAAGCCGGCGATTGAGCGCCGCCGCGGAGGCGAAGGCGGCGGGTTACGGGGGGATCGCCGCGGCCTTGCGCGCGACGAAGGTCGCCCGAAGCACGATCGGTCGCGGTCTGAAGGACTTGCGGGATCCCGGATCCTTGACGGGGAAGGTTCGACGCAAGGGCGGGGGCAGCCCTCGGTTGACGATGAAGGATCCGACGCTGCTGGCGGACTTGGAACGATTGCTCGAGCCCGCGACGATGGGCGATCCGATGCGACCGTTGCGATGGGTCTCCAAGAGCCACGACAAGTTGGCGACGGCGCTTCGCGCGCTGGTCACAAGGTGAGTTCCTCGTCCATTCCCCAAGAACGGCGGCAGCGACTATGGCCCGCAGGGCCGGCCGATCGAGGTCAACACCCACGATTTCGAAGACAAGGAACTCGGCAAGGTTGTCCCCTACGGGGTCTACGACATCGGCGCCAACGACGGCTATGTCAGCCTCGGAATCGACC
>JBAQGU010000573.1:0-2377 GCA_049287975.1 Roseiarcus sp. | reverse complement strand
TCGGCTATAAGCCGCCCATTGAGTTCGAAGACGAATTCAGACAAGCTCAGAAACGTGAAGCAAACCAACCCATGCCCGTGTCACAGAATTAGTCGTGTCTCAGCCGAAGGGCGCAGTCCACGTGTCTCAGCCGAAGGGCGCAGTCCAAAAGCGTCACCGTAACCACCCGTAACCGTTATATTATGTTATTGTTGCAAACGAGCACGCCTTGCTGCTCCGGACAAGGCCGCGCGGGCTGAACTGCAATGCAGATCAATCCAGGACGTATCCACCGCCCGCTTCAGCGCAGGCGTTCGAAATCGGCACGCAGCCCTGATGCTCGGCCTCAGACGGTACCCACGCGGCGCCTCAGGTGATTATCCGGGGGCCGTTGGCCCTGGATGCGCAAATCGAGCCGGACACGACCGCCCTTACCCCTTGGCGGCCCTTGTTTTGTCCTTCGGCTTTCTCCCGCGTTTGCCGGGCCGCACCTTGCGTCCCAGTTCGCGCTCGATGTCGGCGACGAATTGTTCCGTTCCCAACGGGCGGCCGATGAGTTCGCTGCGACGAAGCGCGGCGAAGGCGGGATCGTCCGCATCCGCGTCGAGGAGATTGGCGAAGTTCGCGGTGCGTCGCAGCAGCGGACCGACGTCGACAAGGCCGTCGCCGCGGCCGGCCAAGTGAGCGCGCACGCTGGAATGCGGCCAATCCGAAGCCTCCGCGACAAGCCGGGCGCGCACCGGATTGAGCGCGACATACCGCGCGGCGAGGATCAGATGATCCTCGTCCATCGCCACGGAGCCGAAGCGGCCTTGAAACAAATGCCCGGTCTGGCGCGCCCGCGCATTGAAGTAGCCGGCATAGAGCCGATGCGTGCGGCCCATCGCCAGAGCGAGGCCCATGTCGTCCCCCGGCGCCAAAATGAGATGCATGTGGTTGGGCATCAGGCAATAGGCCCAAACCGAAACGCCGAACCGGGCGCACGATTGCGCCAGCCAGTCGCGATAGAGCGCGTAGTCGTCGTCGCCGAGAAACACCGTCTCGCCGCGATTCCCGCGCTGCGTGACGTGATGGGGCAGGCTGGGGACGATTACACGGGCGATCCGAGTCATGGCGGGAGCCTAGCAGGGCTGCGCAAAATGGTAAAGGTGGTCGCGTCACCGTAAAACCCATATGGTAAACGCGGTCGTGTCGCCACAATGCCCGCGCTAATCTCCTTTCGAACAGGGGGCTAAAGAATCGCTCATGGTTACTGTTACCTTTATGCAACATTATCCAGGTTTTTCACCATGTTCCGATTGAATCGCTTGCGGCGCCAGCCCGTTCGCCCTAATCTGCCAAACGAGCGAAACAATTCCGCTACGAAAAAGTCACCGGAGGGGCACACATATGGTTAAGATACAAACAGCTTGGACGGTCAGGACGGCGTTGAGCGTCGCGGCGTTCGCGTTCTGCGTCAGTCCAGGATTTGCACAGACGGCATCGTCGACATCAGGCTCCGGGGCTATTTCGGGTTCGGCTTCGCTTGCGGGTTCGAACTCGAACTCGAACCAGAAAAGCACCAATATAAATACCAACAAGAATACGAACGTGTCGAATTCTGCCGCGGTTTCAGGGTCGGCGTCGAATGCGAAGTCCTCTACGAACTCCGCCCAGAAAAACGCGCAGTCGATCACCTTCACCTCGCCATCGAGTTCCACGCTCTACAACGTGCCGAACGTCTATGCACCCGGGCTCGCGGCCGCCGGCGCTGAAGTTTGCCTTGGCTCGGTATCGGCGGGGGGCGCAGGCGCGGGTTTCGGCGTGTCGATCGGCGGTACGTATGTCGATCAAGAATGCCAGTTGCGCTTGAACGCACGGACGCTCGCGACGCTCGGCTACACCGTCGCCGCGCGCGAGGAGATGTGCATCGATTCGGGGGTGCGCGCCGCGATGCTGGCGGCTGGTTCGCCTTGCGCCGCAGATATGGGGGCCCACGCCGCGCCTTACAACGCGCAGGCTTCGGAACCGGCTTACGCTGCGCCGACGCAACAGGCTTCGGCGCAGGGATGTGAAAGACGATATCAACTGTTCGGCGGTTGGTATGAAGTCTGTAAATGAGGAGGGGCCACACAAACTAAGTGAGGGAAATGGTACTACTTAGGCGTGATAACGACCAACAACGGAGAAAGCGAAATGAAAAAGACTATTGTTGCAATGACGGCGTTGTCAGCCGCGCTGCTTTATGCGGCCGGCGCCAGCGCAGCGGGCGGTGGCGGCGGCGGCGGCAGCATCAACGGCAGCGGGTCGATCGCTGGCGGCATCAGCGGCGGCGTAGCCGGTACCCACGGTGGTGGGTCCGCTAATTCTACGACGAGTGGCACGGCGGGCTTTGGCGCCATTGGCGGCGGCGCCGCCA
>JBAQGU010000572.1:0-2769 GCA_049287975.1 Roseiarcus sp. | reverse complement strand
TTGTCGACGTGATCTCGTATCGGTTTCAGCGCAGTAGATCTAAACTCCCCGAGACTCGGGTGAGGCCGGATTTGCTTCATGCGAGACGTTCTGATCGAAGAGCGTCAATCCAATCGAAGTGTTTTCTCGAAGGACGCCAACGCCGTTATCAAGGCTCCTTGTCAGGTAACTCGCAATCAATGTTTTTTCGTCAAACTCCATAGCGACAATTCGACGCACGGCAGGCGAATCAATGCTTTCTCCTTCAGCCCTTTCCGCAGTCCTGCTGATCTTTCCGGCCGGGATGGCGCTCGCAGCCACGATGGATTTGCTGACCATGACGATACCGAATCGTCTGTGCGCGGCTCTCGTGGTTGGTTATTTTATTCTCGCGGCCATTCTCGGCGTTCCCATCCAGAGCGTCTTGTTCAATATATCGTGCGGGGCGGCGGTATTGATCCTGACGTTCGGTCTCTTCTCGCTTGGTTGGATCGGTGGCGGCGACGCCAAGCTTGCGGCGGCGACCGCGCTTTGGCTGGGCTGGAACCCGCTTCTCGACTATAGTTTATCGGCGGCCATGTGCGGTGGCGCCCTGACGTTGGCGCTCCTTTTGGGCCGCAGAGTCGGATTACCGAGCTGGATGACCAAAAGGGATTGGATCGCCAGATTGCACAATCCGACATCGGGCGTGCCTTATGGCATCGCGCTCGCCGCGGCGGGCATAATGATTTATCCGCAAACGCAGGTTTGGCAGCTTCTCGCCGCGCGATAGTCAGCGCTTTCCCCAACGGCAGCGGCGCAACAGTGCCCATACGTCGCGCCCGACCGTCAGGCACGCGGGAATCAGGAAAGCATCTTTATTGTTCGCCAATCATTTGGATACGGCTGATTAACCGTAACTTGACGATTCGGCGCGCACATTCGGGCCCAGCGACTGCGGACGTCGTGAGAGGGGTCTGAGTTCATGAACAGAATGCAAATCGTGGTGCTCGGCGTGTCGGTCGCGGCGTTCGGCGGCGCCTACATCTTGTTCAACAGCGGCGGCCCGACTCCACCCGCGCGTATCGTCCAGGCCGCGCCAAAAATCGAGACGGACGAAGTGCTCGTCGCGGCGCAAGATGTGCCTATGGGCACGCAGATCGGCGATGCGTCTGTGACTTGGCAGGTTTGGCCAAAGGCCGCGATCTCCGAACTCATGATCGCAAAATCCGCCGGCCCGAGCATCATGGCGGACATCAAGGGATCCATGACGCGCGTTTCGTTCCTTCGAGGCGAACCGATGCGGCGCGACAAGCTCGTCAAGGGAGGCGCTGGCGGTTTCATGTCCGCCATTCTACCCGCCGGCATGCGCGCCGTCGCGATCAAGATAGACAACGGCGGCGACTCGGAGGCAGGCGGGTTCATCCTGCCCAATGATCGCGTCGACGTGGTCCGCGTCTATCGCGATGACGAGGCAACCAAGGCGCGCGGCGCGGAAGTCATGGGGTCCCGAACCATCTTGGCCAACGTCCGCGTCCTCGCCATTGGTCAAAACGTCCAGGAAGAGAACGGCAAGAAAGTCGTGACCGGCGGCAACGCCACGTTGGAGCTGGATCCGTCCCAGGCCGAACTGATCGTGCTCGCCCAGCATACGGGCGGTTCGAATTTGCATTTGGTCCTGCGAAGTCTGGTCGACAGCGGCGGCTCGACCGAAACAGTCGGCGACCTTGAAAACGGAAAAGGCGGCGGCATGACGATCATGCGTTTCGGCGCCGCGATGCAAGCCGCTCGATAGAGGACGCGAAGTCATGGTACGTCTCGAACAACAGAACCGTCCATTCAAGCGTCGCGGCCTCGCTCGCCTGGCTGCGCTCTCGGCCGCTGCGATGCTCGCCTTCCTGGCGTTCGCAGTCCCTACCCCTGTCATCGCCGGCGACGCGCAAGCGCCATCCTCGTTCTCGATCGCATCGGGGGGCGTGAAGAGTCTTCAACTCGGTCTCGGCAGGTCGGTGATCGTCGATTTGTCGGAGGACGCGACCGAGATTTTTGTCGGCGAGCCGAAGGTCGCGAACGCGATCGTCCGATCCGCGCGGCGGTTGTATATCTCGACGCTCGCTCCGGGTCAGACGACGATCTTCGCGCTTGGCGCGAATGGTCGCAAAATCGCGGTCCTCGAAATCTCGGTCGGTCGAGACGTCGGCGAATTGAGTCAGCTGCTCAAGGCCGCCATCCCCGACAACGACATTCATGTTCGCACCGTCGCGGACTCCATCATTTTGACCGGCTCCGTGGCCTCCGCGGGCGACGCTCAAAAAGCTCTTGACATCGCCTCCGGCTTCCTTGCGAGCAGCCAGGCCTCAACGGCCGGGGGCTCCTCGACGGCCGGGGGCGGCGCGACGGCCGGGGGCTCCTCGACCACAACTACCTCCGGTAAAGTCGTGAACTCGCTGACCATTCGTGGGCTCGATCAAGTCAGTCTGCGTGTGACGATCACCGAAATTCGGCGCCAGATCATCAAGCAGCTCGGTATCAACTTGGCGGGTTCCGGAAAGAACTTCAATTTTAATGTAGACAACCCGTTTTCGGTCAACGGAGCTATCAGTTCGACACAAGCCTCCCTTGGTTGGGTGACGGCGGGCGAGAGCCTCACGGCGACGCTGCAGGCCTTCGAACAGCAGGGCGTCGCGCGTACGCTCGCCGAGCCGACCGTGACCGCGATTTCCGGCGAACGCGCGAAGTTCCTGGCCGGGGGAACCATCCCAATTCCGTCCGGGGAGACCTGCTCCGTCGGCAACACGAATTGCCAACTCA
>JBAQGU010000571.1:0-5120 GCA_049287975.1 Roseiarcus sp. | reverse complement strand
TCATATCCGAGCGGGTCGGGGAAAGGAAAAAGGCGACATTATTGATTTCGACGTAAGCACCGCAGCGTGTCGCTTGCAACGTCGGCAACCGTTCGGCACTATGCCGGCCTGAAAGTGTCTCAAATGTCGGACCCTGGCGACACAATGGGAGTGCGTCGTTGCTGCCGGAGCGGCTACATTCAAGCGCCGCGGCGGAGGAGGTTAGGTGAATCAGGCCGCGCGTGAGACGGGCGGAGGCGGAGGGACGCTTTGACCACCGGTGCGCTGGCGCTGGAGATGCGCGACATTTCGAAGTCTTTTCCGGGCGTACGGGCGCTCGAGGGCGTGAGCTTCGATTGCGCGGCCGGCGAAGTTCACGCGATTTGCGGCGAGAACGGCGCGGGCAAATCGACTCTCATCAAGGTGCTGGGCGGCGTCTACAGGCCGGACGCCGGCGCCATCCTGATCGGCGGGACCGAGCGGAGTTTTGCGCGCCCGGCCGACGCGCGCGCCGCCGGCGTCAGCATCATCCATCAGGAATTGAGCCTGCTGGCCTACCGCACCATCGCCGAGAATGTCTTTCTCGGCCTGGAGCCGACGCGATTTGGCCGCCTGGACCGCGGCGCCATGCGCCTCGGAACGGCGCGTCTGCTGCAGCGGCTGTCTTCGACGATCGATCCCGACACGAGGGCCGGCGATCTCTCGGTGGCCGAGCAGCAGATCGTGGAAATCGCCAAGGCGCTGGCGTTCGACGCCCGCATCCTCGTCATGGACGAGCCGACCGCGGCGCTCGACGAGGTCGACGCCAAGCGGCTGCTCGCTCTGGTGGGCAAACTGCGCCAGCAAGGCGTCGCCATCGTCTACATCTCGCATCGGATGTCCGAACTCGCCTCGGTCGCGGACCGCATCAGCGTGATGAAGGACGGCCGCAAGGTGATCACCGCCGCCGCGACGGAATTGCCGACCGATCGCATCGTTCGGCTGATGGTCGGGCGTGACCTCGCCGAATTCTATCCGCCGCGCTCGCAGACGCCGCCGGGGCCTCCGCTGCTGGAAATCGCCTCGGGCGGCAACGGCGTGCTCGCCGACATCGACCTGACCGTCCGCGCCGGCGAAATCGTCGGCGTCGCGGGGTTGGAGGGCTCGGGCAAGACCGCGCTCGCGCGCGCCATATTCGGCGATCTGCCGTTCGAGCGGGGAACCGTGTCGGTCGCGGGCGTCTCGAGGGAAATCAGGAGCCCGCGCGTCGCGATCGCCGACGGCGTTGGTTTTCTGCCGAACGACCGCAAACGCGACGGACTGGCGCTCCAGCGATCGCCGCGCGACAATGTCCTGCTGACGCTGCGCGCGTTCGCGCCGGCGCTCGCCCGCGCCGCCGGCGGGGCGATGACGGCTTCGATCGCGGACAGTCTGCTGCGGCGGGTCGATGTGCGCGCCGCGCGACTTGACGGCGAGATCCGGCTGCTCTCGGGCGGCAATCAGCAGAAGGTGATCGTCGGCCGCTGGCTCGCCCGCGATCCGAAAATCCTCATCTTTTGCGAGCCGACGCGAGGCATCGATATCGCGGCGAAGGCCGCGATATACCACATCATGCGCGATCTCTCCTCACGCGGGCGCGCCATCCTGCTGGTCTCGTCCGATCTGCCTGAAATCATCGGCCTCAGCGATCGTATCGTCGTCATGCGCGGAGGCCGTATCGTCGGCGCCTGCGAAGGCGGCGCGAGCGAGGAAGCGGTGATGGCCCTCGCCGTGGGCCATGGCGGGGACGCCGCTATCGCGCAAGGCGCCGAAGTCGGGGCCGCTGTATGACCGCCATCGTCTCGGGCGCGCCTCGGCCGCGGCGGGCGCCGCCGGTCCCGCTTTTCCTTTTTGTAGGCTCTCTGGTCCTCTACGTCGGCGTCGCCGTATGGACCGGACAGACGAGCCAGCTGCAGACGGTGGGCTGGGTCGGCCTATTGCAACGCATGGTGGCGCTCGGGATCGTCGGCGTCGGACAGACCTTCGTGATTCTGTGCGGCTCGATCGATCTCTCGGTCGCCAATCTCATCAGCGTCGGCGCTGTCGCGGCCTCGTACATCATGCAGGGCCGAGATTCCATGATGCTGCCGGCGATAGCCGTGGTGCTGGCGATCTCCGTCGTCGTCGGCGCGATCAACGGCGCGATCATCGCCGGCTTGCGCGTCAATCCGCTGATCGCGACGCTCGGCGTCGGTCTCGTCCTGCAAGGGCTGCTGTCCGCGAGCTTCACCGATTTTGCCGGCTCGGTGCCTGAGGCGTTTCAGGCGTTCGCCTACGGCTCCCTCGGCCCGGTCCCCTATTCCGTGCTCGGCCTGTTCGCGCTCGCGCTCGCCGCCTGGTGGACGCTGGGGGCGACGCGGTTCGGCGCCCACCTCTATGCCGTCGGCGGCAATGCCGAAGGGGCGCGGCTCGCCGGCGTCCGCACCAATCTCCTGATGGTGAGCGCCCATGTGATCTGCAGCGTCCTGGCCGGCGTCACGGGCCTGTACCTCGCGAGCCGTCTGCGCTCGGGCGCGCCGTGGGTGGGCCGCGACGGGGTTTACGATCTCGAATCGATCGCGGTCGTCGTGATCGGCGGAACCCTGCTCGCGGGCGGGCGCGGCGGCGTCTGGGGGACCCTCGCCGGCGTGCTTCTGTTCGCCACGCTCGATGCGGCGTTCAACATGCTCGGCGTGCCGGCCTACCCGAAGCTGATCCTCCGCGGCGCGATCGTGATCCTCGCCGTCGCCGCTTACGCCGCCCGCACCCGCGAGCACGTCGCATGACGACGACCGCCGCCAGCGAGGGATGGCCGCGAAGCCGGGCGATCGCCGTCGCCAAGCATTTCAACGCCGCGGTGATCGTCTTCCTCGTCCTCTACGCGATCGTCGGCTTTCTCCAGCCTTCTTATCTCGAGCCGACTGGATTCATGAACTTTCTGCGCCGCTCAGCGCCGCTCGCGATCCTCGCGTCCGGCCAGCTGTTCGTGCTGGCGGCGGGCGGGTTCGATCTGTCGATGAGCGCCCTGGTGACGCTCACCGTGATCGGCGGATCGATGCTCGCCGACAACAATCCCGACAACACCTGGTGGACTATCGGTGCGCTCTATGGGATCGGATTGGCCGTCGGCGCCCTCAACGGCCTGATCGTGTCGTTTCTCAAGGCGCCGTCCATCATCGCGACGCTGGGCATGTTGCTGTGCATCGATGGCGCGGCGATGATGTGGTCGGGCGGCTCGCCGCGCGGCTACCTCCCCGATAATTTCCGGGCCTTCGGCCGGCTCGTGCTGCACGAGGTCCCGGTGATCGGAACCTTCCCGATCGCCGTCGGCGTCCTGATCGTCTTCACCATGCTCGCCTGGTGGGGGCTGCACGTCACCGTCTTCGGTCAGCGCATCTTCGCCGTCGGCGACAATCCTCGCGCCGCCGAACTCGCGGGGGTGAGGGTTTCCGCGACCCGAGTCGCCGCCTTCGTCATCTCGGCGCTGAGCGCCGTCACCGGCGGGATCATGCTCGGCGGCTTTGGCGGCGTGTCCGTCGGTGTCGGCTCGGGCCTCGCGTTGCAGGCCATCGCTGCCTGCGTGATCGGCGGCGTTCAATTGATGGGCGGCCGGGGCAGCGTCGTCGGCGCGGTCGCCGGCGCCTTCAGCCTGTTCGCGCTGTTCACGCTGCTCAATCTCCTCGGCCTGCCGCAATCGCTGCGGGACACCGCGCAGGGATTGATACTGATTTCGGCCGTGGCGTCGGGCGCATGGCGCCTGCGTCACGCCGGATGAAAAGGGCGATCGCCCTCAATCGCCGCCAGAGGCGGCATGTCTAGGGAGAGACTGATGAAACGAACAGCCATGGGTATCCTCGTCGCTGGCGCGGCGGTCGCATTCGCGACCGCGGCCGCGGCGCAGAATTTCGACGATCCGAAGGATTTCGCCTACGCCGAGCAATTGCTGAGGATGAAGCCGCAAGGTCCCGAGGGCAAACCCTGGGAGCAGAACCTCGGCGGCAAGGAGGTCGACACGTCCAAATACAAGAAGCCCGGCCCGTACCGGATCTGCTTCTCCAACGCAGGCGTCGACAATCCGTGGCGCGTCGTCGGCTGGTTGGACATGCAGGCTCAAGTCGACGCGCTGAAGGCGGACATCAAGTCGTTCACCTCGGCGGATGCGGAAGGCAAGGACGACAAGCAGATTTCCGACATCAACTCGTTCGTGTCGGGAGACAGTTGCGATATCCTGATCGTCTCGCCCAATACGACGGCGGCGTTGACCCCCGCCGTCGAAGCGGCGTGCAAGAAGCTGCCTGTCGTGGTGTTCGACCGCGGCGTCCTGACGCAATGCCCGGTGACCTTCGTCAATCCGATCGGCGGCTACGGCTGGGGCATCCAGACCGCAAATTTCATCGCTGAGAAACTGCCGAAGGGCGGCAAGGTGCTGGGCCTCCGCATCCTGCCCGGCGTCGACGTGCTGGAGACGCGCTGGTCGGCGGCCAACCGCATCTTCAAGGAAAAGGGCATCAATGTCGTCGGCGCCGAATTCACTGGCGGCGACAACGCCAAGACCAAGTCGATCGTCGAGGACTATATCAGGCGCTTCGGCAAGATCGACGCGATCTGGATGGACGCGGGCGCCACGGCGGTCGCGGCGATCGAGGCGTTCGAGGACGCGGGCCAGCCCAACCCGATCATCACCGGCGAGGACCAGGAAGACTTTCTCGTCAAATGGCAGAAGGAAAAGCTGACCGCGTTCGCGCCGACCTACCCGACCTATCAATGGCGCTCGGCGATCCTGGCCGCGCTGAAAATCCTGAAGGGCGAGCCGGTGATCGGGCCGACCTGGAAGCTGCCGCAGCCCGACATCACCGAAGCGACGCTCGCCAACTACGTCGATCCGAAGATGCCGCCGCTGCATTATGCGATGTGTGGCTGCAAGGACCTGCCCGGCTATCCCCAGCGCTGGGGCGGCAAGCCCTGAAGGGAGCCGTCGGATGGATCGAGGGGCCCGGGGACCGTGCCCCTCTTTTTTCGTCAGCGCGCCCGTCAGGGGACAAGCGCCCTGTCCGTCAGTGCGTGTCCCGCGCCGGCCTTCCGCGCCATCCGCCGTGTTTTGACGTCGAGTACGAAGCCGTATCTATAAATTCGGTGATAGCGAC
>JBAQGU010000570.1:0-1700 GCA_049287975.1 Roseiarcus sp. | reverse complement strand
GGACGGGTCGGCGGCTCGGCGGCGAACGCCGCGCCGACGGGGCCAGCGACATCTTCGCCGCCGCGCAGGATGAACCGCGTCGCGAAGGGCGCCGCCAAGGCGCGCACATTCGCGTTGTCGGGCAGCGCGCGTCCCGTAAGGATCGAACGGCGGGCGGCAACGACTTCAAGCGTCAAGGCGCGAGCCCTCCTTGTCGTAGAACACGGGCTCCACGACCGTCACCGGCCGGGCGGCCTCCATCCCGGTCGCATAGAGCGTCTGGCCCAGCCGCGCGCGTCCGTCGGCGACCAGCGCCAGACAGAACGACCGCCCCAAGGTCGCGCTCATATAGGACGAAGTTATGTGGCCGAGCGCGGGCGCGCCAATCTTCGGCTCGGCGCTTGCTACGATCTGTGCGCCCTCGTCGGGCGTGAACGCGGGGTCTTCGCTGAGCAATCCAACCAGCTGCTTCCGCCCCGGCCGCCGCAGATCCGGCAGCGTGAGCGAGCGCTTGCCGACGAAGTCGGGCTTAGACATCGCCACCATCCTGCCCATGCCGAGATCGTCGGGGGTGACCGTGCCGTCGGTATCCTGCCCGACAATGATGAAGCCCTTCTCGGCGCGCAGCGCCATCAGGACATCGAGACCATAGGCGACGGCGCCGCGCTTCTCTCCCTCCGCCCATATCGCCTCGAATACGCCGAGCGCGTAGTCCGATGGTACGTTGACCTCGAAGCCCAATTCACCCGTGAAGCTGACCCGCGCGAGCCTGACGGGAACGCCGCAGGCAAAACCCTCGCGCACGCTCAGATGCGGGAATGCCTCAGCCGAGAGATCGACGCCCGACACCAGCGGCGCGATGATGTTGCGCGCTTCCGGGCCGTTGATCGCGATCGTCGCGAACTGCTCGGTAATGGAGGTGAGGCGCGTCTTCAGACCAGTCCATTCGGTCTGGAGATAGTCCTCCATCACGGCGTGGACGTGCGCGGCGCCCGAAGTCGTCGTCGTGATGTGGAAGCGGTCCTCGGCCAGACGCATGACGACGCCGTCGTCGTAGACAAAGCCCATCTCGTTCAGCATCAGCCCATAGCGGCAGCGGCCGACGCCGAGCTTGGCGAACGAATTGACGTAGATCCGATTGAGAAACTCCGCCGCATCGGGTCCGACGACCTCGATCTTGCCGAGTGTCGACGCATCCATGATGCCCGCCGCCGCGCGCGTCGCGAGGCACTCGCGCCTGATCGTCGCCTCCCTGGATTCGCCGGGCAGCGGCACGCGCGAGGCGCGCTTCCAGAGGCCCGACTCCTCGAATATCGCTCCGCGCGCGGCGAACCAGGAATGCAGCGGAGTCTCGCGCACGGGATCGAACATGTTCCGCCGCGCCAGACCGCCGAACGCCCCGAAGGTCACGGGCGTGTAAGGCAGACGGAACGTCGTCAGACCGACCTCCGCGATCGGCTTGTCAAGCGATTCCGCCGCAATGGCGAGCGCGTTCATGTTCGACATCTTGCCCTGATCGGTCGCCATCCCGGTCGTGGTGTAGCGCTTGATGTGCTCGATCGAGCGCATGCCCTCGCGCGTGGCGAGCCGGATGTCGCGCGCGGTGACATCGTTCTGGAAATCGACGAACGCTTTCGACAGCTCCGCATCGCTCATCGGCGCGACGACGCCCAACGTCCCGCCCGACCCGGGAAGAGCGCCCTCGACGCGCGGCCCCTGCC
>JBAQGU010000569.1:0-12570 GCA_049287975.1 Roseiarcus sp. | reverse complement strand
TCACTATCGCCAATCACCATAATAAGGAAATACGGTGAGCCATTCTATATTAAAATAGACATTGAACATTACGCTGACGCAATATTGCGCACATTGTTCGTGAACGATATTTACCCAAAATTCATATCCGCGGAATCTCATACCATCGATGTTTTTGCGTTGCTCGTTGCCAGCAGACGTTATAATGCATTCAAGCTTGTTGAGGGGTCGACTGTATCTAAAAAATACAAGAACACGCCCTTCACTAACAAAGATGGCGTGCGTGAATTCTATTCGTTTCCATACGATTCGGCAGGCCCTTTTGGTAAAGATATTGATGGCGAATGGATGACCGCCGATAATTTTTTTCTGCTTCTCGCCTTGGAAGGACTTGGGTGGAGGGACATTCACGCAACGAACATCGCGGAGGAGAAAATAAAATCCACTCGTTGGAAGAGGCTACATTTTCGCAGCTATCTATTAAAGCGTCTGAAAATCAAGTTGAGACGCTTAATTTCTTAAACCAGCTAAAGGGCCTTGATCAATCAATCGGCGCCTGGGCCGCGTTTAGCCTGCGGACACGCCGGCGACCTGAAATCCTGCCAGCCGAACCGAATGATTGAAAAGGCCCTCCACCGCGTGCTCCAGCGAGCCGTCGGAAAGGCCCGCTTCTGGCGCAAAGGCATTTGCCAGACGCAGGCCCCGTAGCGGCGTCAGCGCCTGTGGCCGAAGCCAAAACATGGTTCCGGCGAAAACATCGTACTCTCGACCCTGCACGGCGCCTCCCATTTTTATCGCCATTGCCTCTATCGCATCCCTACTGGCGCCCATCACCTCGCTGGGCCTGCCGTGGCGTGATGAAGCGCGAAACCGTTCGGGACCGACGATGCCCAACCGGGGCTCGTTTTCGAACAGGTTCACGATCCTCACCACCTGCTGCTCCGAACCGATGAGATCGAGATACGTCGCGCGGCGGATCAGTTCCCCCAATAGAGGAGGGTATCCCTGGCGTAACGACCGCTTCCCATGGATCTTGCAGACGAGATCAAAAGCGTCGAATGCGCCTCCCTGGAGCAACGCCAAAAAAGGACGCACGTCTCGACCGCTGTTCTCTACGATGCGAATCTCGCAATCGTGATATTTGGCCCGAACCCGCTGCTCGAGCGCTGCGTTTGAACTCGTCAGCGTCAGAAACAACTTGAACGGCGCATGCCAGCGCCCGAGCAGCGTTTCGATTTCTGGCCAAAGTTCGACATAATGAAGATGTATCGCTACCGCGATCGCGGGCTTGTCCGGTCTGGCGGATTCGGTGGGAACGCCCGGCTCGGCGCCCCAACCCAAAATCAGCTCTTGATGCGCGGCCAGAAAGGCGCCGTCGAACGGCATGCGAGCGGCGCGAGCCGATTTGACGAGTTTGCGATAGTCTCGTGTTCGGCTCTTGGAGCCTTCGGGGAAGATCTCCACGCCGTCAAAGTTCAGCACGGTCCTGCGGAGCGCCGTGAGCCGCCGCCGAAACCAGCCCAACGACGATGCAGACCACCCGAGCGGCTCGATAGCGGCGTCGCCCTCGTCGATCGAAATCACGGTGGCTAGGTCGGTTTTTCGAGCAATGAGAGCCGGGTCGCCAAATACTGGAACGAAACACACGCGCGTTTCCGTTTCGCGAGGCTTCACGAGCATGCGAATGTAGCCTCGCGTTCTCGCGCGGACGCTCGGTTGCAGACGGCAGTTGCGGTAGGGCAAAGGCGTGTGCGCAGTCATGGCGAGACGTTGGGCGACGGAACCTGCATATGAAATCGCGGGAGCTGCTTGCGCTTTTTGACGACCGCGATCGAGTCAAAAAACTGGATGCTTTCTATATCAGGCATACATTCTGCTTTGTTCAAACCCTCGACACGGTAATGCGCATGCATTTCGTCAATCTTTCCCTTCAGGAACTCGATCGCGGTGCCTGATTTATTCAAGCCACCCTCAAACGGAGGCCAGTAAGACGTGTGCATATCCTCTATGATATAAATGCCGCCTTCGTTCAACAAAGGAAACAGCACGTCGAAACTCGCGCGTTGATGACGTGCGATGTGTGATCCGTCGTCCAGAACCACATCTATTCCACCCATCTCGGCGACAACGGTTCGAAGAAAGCGAGCATCATCCTGAGAGCCGATACGGACGCTCGCAAACTCCCCATCGTGTCGAGAGCAGTTCAGATCGACATCGACGCCAAATATTACAGCATCGCTTCCGAGGAACTTTCGCCAGAGCCCCAAAGAACCGCCCTTGGATACGCCGATTTCGAGCATTTTCACGCTCGAACCGACGTATGAAGCCAGCACCTGATCATAGATTGCAAAGTAGTGAAGCCATTTGTGGATTATTGGACCGTCGTTGGCGAAAAAAATGTCGGCTGAAGCTCCGCGGTAGGTCGCTCTCAGGTCGTCGTCGTATTCCGCGCCGAAGTTGTGAAATTTAGGCTGGCGTCGGCCGAAAATGGATTGGACGCGCCGGCGAACGCGGCTCGAAAAGGGCAGGGGAGACGACGATCGGGCTTTCATTATCGATCCTGCGTTCAAAGAGATGCGCGGTTATTATATGCGTACGGGAGCAAACGGGCAGCGAATTGACCGCGGGGACGAACGATCTTTGCTCGGCCGGATTGCCGACAGCGCGCCGCCGATGTTAGGTGGCGAGGCGCCACCCTGGGAAAAAGGCGATAGAGTTCGGCCGGACCTTTGACGGGAATCATATGACAGAATTCGCCCATGCCCTGCGCAGCGTCAGAAGGCTGCTGGGAATTTCGAGGGTCGAAAATGTCTCGACGAGCCAGGGCAATCCGCCGACCGCGGCTTCGCGGGCGTCAGAGTTCTTCGACATCGGAGAGCATTCGGACGAGCCGTACGAGCGGCTGCTCGCCAATATTCATAACCGTCTGCGGCCCCGAACTTATCTGGAAATCGGAACCCGAAACGGCGGGTCCTTGAAATTGGCGAGATGCGCGTCGATCGCCATCGATCCCGCATTCAACATCCGCATCGATATATTGAACGGCAAACCGGCTTGTTTTCTGTACCAATGCACCAGCGACGAGTACTTCGAAAGGCATTCGGCGCGTGCGACGCTGGGCGCGGCCGTCGATTTCGCATTCCTCGACGGCATGCACCTGTTCGAGTTCTTGTTGCGGGATTTCATGAATGTCGAGCGTCAGTGCGACCGCAATTCGGTCGTCGCCTTCCACGACTGCATCCCGACCGACAGCTTCGTCGCCCGCCGCGACTATTCGGACCATACTTTCGTCAAGCGGTCCAAGCGCCCCGATACGTTTTGGGCGGGAGACGTTTGGAAAGCCATCGGCGTATTGAAGAAATATCGGCCCGACCTGACGTTGCACGCGTTCGGAGCGCCGCCGACCGGTCTCGTCATCGCGACCCACTTGGACAACGCATCGAGCGTTCTGGGAACGCGATTCGACGAGATCGTCGATGAATATATGAAAATTCCGTTCGAACCGGCAATTTATTCGTCTTATCTGAAATCAATCGACATTAAATCGACCGCCGCTTTCGCCGATCTGGAGACCATGACGAGAACGCTCGGCTTGTCCGTCTTTGCCTAGCGAACATCTCGGAACCAGTGGCGACCGGTCCGTGCGGCTCACTTTTGAGCTATCGACCCGCATGACCCCAAAACAATTTTTCTATGCCCCTTTCTTGAGACGCTCCGGATTTCAGCGCCTCGTTTAGGTTAAAGGTCGGAGCCGCTTCGTAATTGGAAATTTTTCCACGGATTTACTCTTGCGTAATCGTGCGATACTCTTAAATCATGAAGATAGTTGAAAAAATGACATGAACGTTCTCGAAAGTCATCGTGCAAATGGATTATAACATACTAGCTCTCGACGCGCCAAAAGACATCAGTGCCATCGATAACGTTCAAATCGACTTGTATGTTATTCTTATTGGTGTATTCGTCCACGGCGCGCTTGCATTCGGGCCAGGAACCGTAATCATCGACAATAACGTAGCCGCCCGGGCTGACTTTTGGATAAAGCGCTTCGAGCGCGTCCATCGTCGAGGAATAAAGATCACCGTCGAGTCTCAGAACCGCCAGCCTTTCGATCGGGGCGGTCGCCAGCGTGTCGCAGAACCAGCCCTTCAGAAACCTGACCTGAGCATCGAGCAAATCAAACCGGGCGAAATTGGCGCGCACCTGCTCGATCGACACCGCAAGATGTTCGACATGGCTGAAGTCTGCCCCATCTCTGCTATCTTTTGGGACAGGCAGACCCTCAAAGGAATCCGCCACCCAAACTGTTCGATCCGAGTCTCCGGCAACCTTCAACGCTGCGCGCATGAAGATGGTGGAACCGCCGCGCCAGACCCCTGTTTCAATCAGATCGCCAGGGACTCGGCGTCGCAACACATCATTAATGCAAAAATGAAGATTATCCAGACGTTTGTGACCGACCATCGTGTAACCGAACAATGGCCAGTCCATCCCGTTTGAGCGAATCGTCGGCTCAAACGCTTTCTGCGTCACCAAAATCTGATTGTGATTCCGTAAGGTTCTTACAAAAATAGAGCGCGCGAGCGCCTTGATGAATTGGTCAAGTCGCAAGAAGTTGCGCTGCCGTCGACTGCGAGCGGCCTCAATGCGAACCCAGGCGCTCTCGTCGTAAATAGACGCCGTCAGGACCTTCTTTAACAGATCAAGATAAGCATCCGGGGCCTCAGTTTGCTGAGCGGTCGTCTCCCCTGTCAGTTGCTCTGTGAATTCACCACGCATATAATTCCCCAGCGTCAACGGAACGGTCCTCGCGGCTTTTATAGGATTGAACGGAGATTCTCCAGATGGAGGGCCGGCCACCCCGCCAGAGCCGGAGGAGCTCTCAAGCTGGCTCAGTGCCCCCGGCGAAAGGGCGCGCGCCGCGATCCTTAGGAGAATCCCAAAAATAAGTGCTTCAACTATTGCGACGTTCGCTGGCGGATTTGTAGGCGGAGGGCTGCGCAAGCCGATTCAATACTTTCTCTTTAGACACAGGAGAAGTCGCTTTGACGCTCTCCAGCTGACCCGCTATCGTCCGTCGGGAACGGGACAATCGAATTCGCGGTTTGGCTTGGACAATATTCGATGGACCGCATCGTCTCGCTCTACTGGGACAACATCGATCCGCGCGTGGTCGAGGCGCAGCGCGAGGTGTTCGCACATTTCGGCCTCTCCATCGATCAGCGCGAGCAAACCGGACTCGGTCACGGCGATTTTCTCGACGCCTTCATGGCCGAAATCGCCGAGGACGATGTCGCTTTGCTGATGGACATCGACTGCTTTCCGCTGAACCGAGAGATCGTCGACCGCGCGTTCGCGGCCGCCCGCGCGGGCCGGATATTCGGCTGCGCGCAATCGACGAGCCATGTCGATTCCGATCGGCTGTTCGTCGCGCCGATGTTCATGGCGATTTCGCGCCGCACATGGGAAGGGCTCGGGCGGCCGAGCTTTCGCCCCGACGCAAGCCACGATGTCGCGCAGCGTCTGAACGAGGTGGCGACGGCGGCGGGCGTCGGCATCGAGATGCTCTATCCCTGGGGATGCATCGTGCCCAAATGGCGCCTCGGCGAAATCGCGCTCTACGGGATCGGCACGTTCTACCGAGGCGGGGTGTTCCACCTTTTCGAATCCCGCAAGACCCCGTCCGGCTACATCCTCTACGACGTCGCGGAGGCGGTGCTGAACGATCGTCCGGTCGACTACGTCGACCTGATGAAGAAGGCCATGCCGCTGCGTGGAAACGAGCGCTGGGCGCGCCGCTTCACACGTTGGCGCAAGGCGATATGGTGGCGCCGGCTGCGCAAGCGCTTCGGGTGGTCGTGATCCCGATCTACGTCATCAATCTCGCGCGCAGCCCCGAGCGCCGAGCGTGGATGGAAGCCGAACTGGCGCGCGCCGCCGTCGAGGGGATTTTCGTGCACGCTGTCGACGGGCGACGCTTCAGCGAGCATTGCGCGCGCGACACTCGACCGGCGCTATCCAAGGCCGAGGCCGCGCTGATTCTCAGCCACCGCAAGGCTTGGCGAACCTTCCTGGCGAGCGGCGCCGAGTACGCGGTCGTGCTCGAGGATGACGTGCACCTCGGTCGGGATTTCAGGGCGACGCTCGACCTCGACTGGGGCCGCTGGCGCTTCGACGCCGTCAAGCTCGAAACTCTGCTGCACAGAGCCTGGCACTCGCGACGCGGCGAACCTGCGGGGACGCGCAGGTTGCATCGGCTGGGCGCGGAACATCTCGGCGCGGCGGCGTATCTCCTCACTCGCCCGGGCGCGGGCAAGCTGCTCGCCGCGACACGTCCGCTGGCCGAACAGGTCGATCAGACGTTGTTCGGACGCCGCGCGATATGGGCGGGCGAGATCCGGGCGCTGCAGCTCGTTCCCGCGATCGCGGTGCAAGACACCATGCACCCCGATGCGGCGGCGCGCCGCGCGCTGACAAGCACCCTGCACGAGGAGGACCGCAAGCGGTTCGCCGCGCGGGTCAGAGCCGAGAAGCCGCGCGGACCGGAGCGGTGGCGGCGCGAGGCGCGGCGTCTGGTCGATCAGATCCGCCGCTGGATACGGCTCGCGCCGACCATGCGCCGGCGACGCGTCCCATGGGAGTGAACGGCTCATTGGGCAGTGAACAGTAGCGAGGGGTGATAGCGAATGGCGAAATCCGCCCTCCCATTCGCCACTCGCCATTCGCTCCAACCCACTGCTCGATGCCCGATCCCGCTCGTTACATCGCCATCGCAAAACTGTTGGACTGCAGCGATGCTGTTTCGACGCCCGTCAGCGGAAGTACGGGGCGGGCTCGGCGTTACAGAATTCAAAGCACGGTCCGGCCGCCGCGATCTTTCAGCCCACTCGAGAGTGCAGATCGACAAGTCATCGCAGTCCATTGATAACGAACAGCGGGGATACTCACGCGATGATGTCGGGCGTGACCGAATCCTCTAGCTGGCTCAATTTGTCGCGCAGGTGCAGTTTTCGCTTCTTGAGCCTCTGCACCTGCAATCGGTCGGCCTGGCCGGATTGCAGCAGCGCATCAATCGCGGCGTCCAGGTCCCGATGCTCCTCGCGCAGGAGTTCGATATGGCGGAGGATCGCCTGGCGCTCCTCGTTGGTCAGTTCATCTTGCGGCATGTTCCCGCGCCGTCCAACAGCCCGCGCGACGCGGGCGCCCACGCCTGGACTATGCGGGCGCCGGCTGCGGCGCGCAAGAGCGGCGGCCGCAACGAGAATTATTGCGACAAAGTTTGATCGATCGGGGAAGCTTTTTGATCAGCCTCGAGTAGTTTCCCCACTTTGCGCGCCGGCGCTTTTTGTGTCACAATTTCGTCGTTGAAAACCCCACAGGGAGTTCGCCATGTCGGTCGAATCGCATTTGTCGGAACTCGTGCGTCGCCACCAGGCCATCGAACAGGCCATCGCCCAAGAAGCGGCGCAACCGTCAGCGAACGATTTGAAAGTGCATGAACTCAAGCGAAAGAAACTCCTGATCAAAGACGAAATCGAAAAGTTGAAGCAGGGAGTCCCCCACCCGACGCACCACTGAGTCGAGCGGAGATCGTCTACCGGTTGCGTAGGGGTCGCGTAAACAGGTGTATAACCGCCTGGTCTTACTAGACATTCGCGACGCCCCTCGGCGCCGCCGAGAGTTGGACAAACGCCGTGCATCGCGATCGCGATGCGCGTTGGCGGCGTTTGTTTGCGCGCTCGGCTCAGCTGGGAAAGGCGTCGCGCCATTCGGCGATCACATCGGCGTCGATTTCGTGAGCCGCTCGACGCCGCGCGAGGGCGCGCCCCTCTTCGGGCCCGCAAAGCCGGCCAAGCGCCCAGACCGCGGCGCCGCGCACCGTCGGCGAATCCGAATCTAGCGCCGCCGCCGCGGCGTCGATCAAATTGCTCGTTCCCGAGTTGCCGATCGCGATCATGACGTTCCGCCGGAACCGCTCGAAGCCGATTCGTTTGATTGGGCCCCCTGCGAATCGCTTTCGGAAAGCGGCATCGTCGAGCGCGGCAAGTTCGGCGAGCGGCGGCGCCTCGAGATCGGCGCGCGCGACGAGCTTGGCCTCATGCGCGCGTGTCGCGAACTTGTTCCAGGGGCAGACGGCGAGGCAATCGTCGCAGCCATAGATGCGGTTGCCGATCGCGGCGCGAAACTCCCGTGCGATCGGGCCTTTGTGTTCGATCGTCAGGTACGAGACGCAGCGGCGCGCATCGAGCCGATAGGGCGCCGGGAAGGCCCGCGTCGGACAGACATCGAGACATGCGCGGCACGAACCGCAATGGTCCTGTTCGGGGGCATCGGGCGGCAGGTCGATATCGCTGAAAATCGCGCCCAGAAACAGCCAGGAGCCGAATTCCCGGCTCACCAGGTTGGTGTGCTTGCCCTGCCATCCGATACCGGCCGCCGCCGCCAGCGGTTTCTCCATGACCGGAGCGGTATCGACGAAAACTTTGACCTCGGCGCCCTCCCCGGCTGCCGCGACGAGCCAACCCGCGAGCGTCTTCAGCCGCCCCTTGATCACTTCGTGATAGTCGCGATGACGCGCGTAGACGGAAATCGCCCCGGTTCCGGAGCGGCGTGTCGCCTCGAGCGGATCGTCGGCGGGGCCATAATTCATCGCGAGCATCACGACGCTGCGAACGCGGGGCCATAGCGTCTCGGGGTCGGCGCGGCGCGCGAAGGTCTCCAGCATCCACGCCATCTGGCCGTGCTGCCCCTCGGCGAGCCAAGCCGCCAGATGGCTGCGCGTCGCCTCGCTCAGCTGGGGCGAGGCGATGCGGCACGCATCGAAGCCGAGCGCGCGCGCCTTCGCCTTCAGACCGTTCAGAAGTCGAGATCGGCGTAGGTCGGGCTCGGCGGCATCGCCGCCAGGCGTTCGGCCAGCAGCGGCCGGAACGAGGGCCGCGACTTGATTCGGGCGTACCAGGCTTTGGCGGTCTCGTTCTCGCTCCATGAGGCGTCGCCCAGATAATCCACGCAGGACAGATGCGCCGCCGCCGCAAGATCGGCGTAGCTGAGGCGATCGCCCGCGAGCCAGTTGCGGGCGCCGATGAGGTGCCCGATGTAGCGCAGATGATAGCGCAGATTCGCGCGCGCCGCGCGCACCGCTTCCATTTCGGGTCCCCCGCCGCCCTGGGCGCCCGAGCGAAATCGTTTGTAGATTTTCTCTGTGACCAGCCATTGGCTGACCTCGGCGAAGAATTTTCCATTGAACCAGCGCGTCAGCCGACGGACTTCCGCCCGGCCGGCGGGATCCTCGGGCATCAGCCGACGGTCGGCGAGGTCGAGGCCGAGCGTCTCGTCGAGATATTCCGCAACCACATCGGCGCCGCAGAGGATGGGACCGTCGTCCTCGATCATGACCGGCGTCGCGCCTTCCGGGCAGAACAGCAGGAATTCGCGCCGCCGCTCCCAAACCCGCTCCTCGATCAGTTTCGGCTCCAGGCCATGCTCGCCGAGCGCCAGCCGTACGAAACGTGAATGTGGACAAAAGGGATGTTGATAGAGCGTGATCATGGAGCGCCGAACGCAACGGAAGGTGGGTGCCCTAGTTTTGACGGATCGCGGGTTAAGCCAGAGTTAAGGAATCGGGCGGCCGTAGGGCTCGGCTTGCGAGTTGTTCGAGCGCTGCCCACGCGCGGCTCGCCTTCGCCCGGGAGAGCCTCACCCTTCGGGTTCAGGACGTGCACTCTGACGCGACGCCAGCCACGGCGTTTCCTGGGTCAGTCGCGACGCCTTGAAGCGGCACTTTCAAACGCCACACTTCAGGAAGCTCGACGACAGGGCCAAGCCGCTGCTCTCTCAACCGCTGTCCATCGCGGTGGTGCGAGCCCTGGACTGAACTATCGCCGCGAAAACCGGCCAGACGAGCGCGGCGCATTCCTCGACCCGGAGCAGCAGCGCGCGCGCGTCGACCGCGCGGTCCTCCACCAATGACTGGCGGGACACCAGTCGCCACCTGGTCGTCGCCGTCGCTCTACGCGTCCGGCCAAACCTCCTTCGCGATCTCGACGAGCCGCGCGATCTTGATCCACTGGTCCGCTTCGGTCAGATCGTTGCCGTGCGCGGTGGAGGAAAAGCCGCATTGGTGACTGAGCGAGCATTGCTCCAGCGCGACGTAGCGCGCGGCCTCGTCGATGCGGCGCTTGACTTCGTCCTTGCCTTCCGGCGCCGCGTGCTTGGAGCTCATCAGCCCGAGCACGATCGTGATGCCCTTCGGCGCGAAGCGCAGCGGCGCGAAATCGCCCGAGCGCTCGTCGTCGTATTCGAGGAAGAAGCCGTCGATCTTCATCTCGTTGAGCAGAATTTCGGCGACCGGCTCATAACCGCCCTGCGCGACCCAGGCGCTCTTGAAATTGCCGCGGCACAGATGCACCGAAATTGTCATGTCCTTCGGCCGCTCGCGGATCGCGTCGTTCACCAGCTTGCAATACAGCGTGACGAGTGCGTCGGGATCGTCGCCCCGTGCGACCGTGCGCTCGCGAATGGCGGGATCGCAGAGATAGGCCAGATTGGTGTCGTCGAGTTGCAGGTAGCGGCAGCCGCGCGCGGCGAGATCCCCGATTTCGGCGCGATAAGCCGCGCTCAGGTCTTCGTAGAAATCCTCCAGCCGGGGATAGACGCTGGAGCTGATTGCTTCGCGGCCGCCGCGGAAATGCAGCATCGAGGGCGCGGGAATGCAGACTTTTGCCGTACGCGAGGTGATGCTTTTGAGAAAGTCGAAATCCGCCCCCTGAATCGCACCGACATGCCGGACCTTGCCCTCGACATGCATCGTCGGCGGCTTGAAACCGACCTCCGACCCATCGTCCTTGCGGAACTTGGCGACGAACTCGCCATAATGGGTACGGACGCCTTCGAGCCGTTCGAGGAAATCGATGTGGAAATAGGTGCGGCGGAATTCGCCGTCCGTTATTCCCTTCAGTCCTGCCCGCTCCTGTCGCTCGACCACCTCGCGGATGCATTCGTCCTCAACGCTTCGCAATTCGGCCGCGCCCAGATCCCGGGCGAAGAATTTCTCCCGCGCCTCCAGTAGATGGCGCGGCCTCAGGAAGCTCCCGACATGGTCGGCGCGGAACGGCGGCTGCGGCATGGTTCCTCCCGGAGGCGGCGTGGATCGATATAGGAGCGGACTTCTAGCAGAGGCGCCCGGTTTCGCAATCGGCGCGCGCAGACAGATTCCGGCTTGAAATCCGTCGCACTCAGGAGACGGCGCGGAAAGCATGGCCCGTTCCCGAGAGTGGGCTCCTCGCGGCGGCTCGCTGGGAATAGATTCCGGGCCTGCAGGACCCAGGATTCAATGTTGACAGGGCATAACAGGAAAAAAATAGGGAATTCCGCGGAACCGGCCGATTTTCCGCAGAAGCGGTCTCGAAAACTTCTGCGAATTTTAGGTTGCAAGATGGATTCATCGGAAAATGAAAACTCGGGTTAGCGAGCTTTTCGACCGGCGGCCGCCTTCACGGCCGGCGCTTTCGCCTTCACGGCCGGCGCTTTCGCCTTCGCGGCCGCCGCGCGCCGCGCGGCCTCGATCGCCAGCGCGCTCCACCGTTTCAACTCGTCCGAATCGTCGTAGGCGATGGCGAGGAGACGCCAATCGGATGTCGTCATCGGCTTGCCGCGCGTGGTGTAGACGAACGGCGCCGAGCCCGCGTCCGCGAAGACCGTTTTCGCCTGGTCATCGCCCTTCAGGTAGACCTCGCCGCCCGACTCGACGGCGAAGCAGAGGCCATCGAGATAGACGCCATGGCCTCCGAACATCCGCTTGACCGAAACCGTCCCGACCGGCTCGAACAGGGCTTTCAGACCCTCGGCGTCCATGCCCGGCTCACGCCTCGACGGCGAGCGCCTCGGGGTTGGCGGGCGTGATCGCGACGCTCTCGCCGCATCCGCAGGCCGAGGTTTCGTTGGGGTTGCGGAAAGTGAAGGTCGAGGACAGGCGATCGACCTTGAAATCCATCTCCGCGCCGAGCAGGAACAGCACCGCCTTCGGATCGATCAGCACCTTGACGCCCTTGTCCTCGATGATCTCGTCGAGCGGCGCGACGTTTTCGGCGAATTCCATCGTGTAGGACATTCCGGCGCAGCCGCCGTTCTTCACCCCTACCCTGAGGCCGGCGACCGGTCTATCCGTATTGGCGATGATTTCCTTTACCCGAGCCGCGGCGGCGTCGGTCAGGCTCATCACCTTGAATCTTGAAAGTCTGCCCTTCATAACCTTCTCCGTCGGCCGGGCTCGGGGCCCGGTGGCTCGAGCTTCATATAGCACCTCGCAGTTAATCTTTACAGGCCGCGTTCCGCCGCGAGGGGATGGTCAAGGGCTTGGCCCCGCGCGTCCATCGCTGGAGCCCGGCGCCGAGTTGTGGCAAGGCGAACGCGTACCCGCGCAACGGACCCAGCCATGTCGTCAATACAGAAACTGCCCCCAATAGATGCCTGTATGGTGCGCATCGCCGAGGCGCTGGAGCGGCTCGCCCCGCCGCCGCCGCCGACGCCTGAAATCGCCGCCGCCGACGCCTTCGTCTGGCACGCGGACCGCGGCGCGTTGCAACCTGTGCC
>JBAQGU010000568.1:0-2739 GCA_049287975.1 Roseiarcus sp. | reverse complement strand
CAGTGTGAGCGCGCACGACACTGCGGGAAGGATCATCGACGACAAGACGGCGGAAGCTCGTGAGCGGATCGGCAGGATCGAAAACTCCGCCGGCGCCGAACAGCAGACGACTGTGGACGAGAAGGCCTTCGAGCGATCGCTGGCGGATCTCGAAGCCGCCTCACGCAATCTCAAAGAGAGAATCATCGACGAAAAGCGTCGAAACGACATGCCGATCGATTCGGCGCTGGGCAATCCCGACACTGAAAGGGAAAACGCCGATGGGCGCAACGACCTCCCCGATCGCGACGACGAGTAATTCGGCCGTGGGCGAGCCGCCGTAGATGCGGTCGCTGACGGCGTCCCGCCGACATTCGGACAATGAGGCGCGCTCTACGGATAGCCGCGCTCGGCGAGCGTGGCCACGTCGCCGTCACACGTGCCCTGTGACCGGCTTCGGCTTATACGGCTCTTCGAGTTTTGCCATCGTCGAGCTGTCGAGTTTCAGCTCCAACGCGGCCATCGCGTCGTCGAGGTGATTCGGTTTCGAGGCGCCGATGATCGGCGAGGTCACGAACGGCTTCGACAGCACCCAGGCGAGCGCGACGATCGCCGGCTTGGTCCCGAGATCGCGCGCCGTGGCGACCACGCGCTCGCGGATCGCCTCGTCCTGCGGCGAGCCCAGCCCCAGCGTCACGCTGAACGCATCGGTCCGGCCGCGCACCGTCGCGGCGTTCTGCCCGACGCCGGAGCCGGCGAGATAGCCGCGCGCCATCGGCGACCACGGAATCACCGCGATGCCCTCCGCGGCGCAGAATTTCATCATCTCGCGCTCTTCCTCGCGATAGACGAGGTTGTAATAATTCTGCATCGAGGCGAACTGCGCCCAGCCCTTCTCGCGCGAGATCGAGATCATCTTGACGAACTGCCACGCATACATCGAGGACGCGCCGATATAGAGCGCCTTACCCGCACGGACTACATCGTTCAGCGCCTCCAGCGTCTCCTCCATCGGGGTGTTCGGATCGAAGCGATGGATCTGATAGAGGTCGACGTAATCCGTGCCGAGCCGCTTCAGCGAAAGGTCGATCGCCTCCATGATGTGCTTGCGCGAGAGCCCGCGGTCGTTGGCGCCCTTGCCCATCTCGCCGTGAACCTTGGTCGCGATCACGACTTCGTGCCGCAGCGCGAAGTCCTTCAGCGCGCGGCCGACGATTTCCTCACTGACGCCCTGGGAATAGACGTCCGCCGTGTCGAAGAAATTGATCCCGCGCTCCAGCGCGCCCTTGATGAACGGCCGCGCGGCCTCCTCCTCGAGCACCCATTCGCGCCATTTGGTCGAACCATAGGTCATGCAGCCGAGGCACAGTTTTGAAACCTTCATGCCCGTCTTGCCGAAACGCGTGATTTCCATGTCGTACCTCCGTTTGCGCGCCGCGCGCGGTCGTATACTGTCGATGAGCCACGCCCTCCCGTCATGGCCGGCTTGTCCCGGCCATCCACGCGCGGCCGCACCAATTGTCAGGAAAGAGCCGCGAAAACGCGACTTCTCACCGACACCGGGTTGAGGCTTTACCACGTGGATGGACGGGACAAGCCCCGCCATGACGGAAAGGAACTGGCGATACCATAGACCACGCCAGATCATGCGCCAAACGCCGGCGCCGGGGAGGAGTTCAAATGGCCGTGACGGCGAACCCGACCGAGCACCCCGCCCGAGCGGCGCGGGCCGCGATCAGAGCCGGCGCCCTCACCGGCCCCACCGCCGGCCTCGCCCACGGCTGGGTCCAGGGGAACGTCGCGATCGTGCCGTCCAACGCAGCCGACGATTTTGCCCGCTATTGCGCCGCGAATTCCCGTGCGTGCCCTGTGCTCGCGATCGGGCGCGCCGGCGACCCCGGCCTCCCGACGCTGGGCGAGGACATCGACATCCGCACCGACCTGCCGCGCTACTTCATCTACCGCGACGGCGAACTCGTCGGAGAGACGCAAGAGATTACAACGCTCTGGCGGCAGGACTTTGTGACCTTCGTCATCGGCTGCTCCTTCACGTTCGAGAACGCGCTGCGCGACGCTGGCGTGCCGCTGCGCCACGTCAATGAGAAGCGCAACGTCGCGATGTATCGCACCAACCGCGCGACCGAAGCGGTCGGGCCATTCGGCGGCGCGCTGGTCGTCTCGATGCGGCCTTTCTCGCCCGCCGACGCGGATCGTGCGACCGCGATCAGCGCCCGGTTTCCGACGATGCACGGCGCGCCGATCCATCGCGGCCGCCCCGACGCGCTCGGCATCGCCGATCTCTCGCGGCCGGACTACGGCGAAGCCGTGCCGATCCGCGCCGACGACGTGCCGCTGTTCTGGGCCTGCGGCGTCACCAGCCAGGTCGCGCTGCAATCCGCTCGCCTGCCGCTGTTCATCGCCCACGCGCCGGGCTGCATGCTGATCACGGATTTGACGCACGAGAGCGTGGGCGGATAGGCGCCGCAACCGTTCCGGGCGGCGCCAATCCTTTGGGCTCGGGGCCTCGCGGGGCGAGGGATATCGAAACTCTACTCCTCCCCATGTGGGCCCATGTGGAAGAAGGCAACGCAGACCTCCCACATTTCGGCAATCCTCCGCCGCCTGTTCGCTATTTTCACCCCCGCCGGCGACCCAACCCCTCCGCGAGCATTGTCGTAGCCAAGGTGTTGAGCGAAACGCCTTCGCGTTCTGCGCGCCGCGCGAGGGCGGCGTGAAGGGACTTGGGCACGCGTTGGCGCC